>JBAZWU010000005.1 GCA_041660185.1 Elusimicrobiota bacterium
CTCGCTCCGGGGACCGAAGACGGCGTGACCCTGCATCTTCCGGACAAAAGACCGATGTCGATCTACGATGCCTCTTCGCTGTATCGACAAGAAGGCATGCCCTTAATCGTGCTGGCTGGCAAAGACTATGGCTCCGGATCGTCCCGCGACTGGGCCGCGAAAGGACCCGCGCTTTTGGGCGTACGCGCCGTGCTGGCGGAAAGCTATGAGCGCATCCACCGCAGCAATCTGGTCGGCATGGGCGTTTTGCCGCTGCAGTTCAAACCGGGAGACAACCGGACCACGCTGGGATTAAGCGGCGAAGAGATCTACTCGGTGGAAGGAATAGCCGACGACCTGAAACCGAAAAAGGAAGTCCGGGTTACCGCGCGGGATGCCTCGGGCCATGGGAAGACGTTCCAGGTGATCGTCCGCATCGACACCCCCGACGAAATCGAATACTACCGCCACGGCGGCATTCTCCCTTACGTCCTAAGACAATTGTTGCAATCCCATTAGATTCAAATCAGACATCAGAAAACAGAGAGCAGAAATGTGGTAACCAGCCCTTTTTAAGAGCGGCCGAGTTTTCGAGGCCAACCGCATCTCTGTTTTCTGTTATCTGCTCTCTGATTTGCTTAAGGCATTTGGGTGCTGGTAGGTTCGGGCTTGGGGGAAACCGCCTCGATCGCTTCAACCGAACGGATAGAGCGCAGCGGAAATCCGACCGTATTTAAAAGTCCTTTTCCGGAAGGCGAGTAGAACCACGCTTTTTCATTGTCAGAGTCATAACTCTCCAACTTCCCGACAAAAACCCTGGTTTTCCGAAGTGTGACGCGCAGCGCCGCGCCCTTTTTCTGAGATTCAAAAAACCGGATCCGTTCGGATGATTTCATTTCTTTCCGGCTGGCTTGGACTTTTCCAAGAACAATCGTCATCCCATACCCTTCGATGCTCGATTGAAACACCACCGGCAGGGTGGACGGTTCTTTCACATAGATGAGCCCGTCAGCGGTCTGGCCGGGGGCAAAACTCGCCGGCCAGAGCGATTCCGCGGCCAGGTAATCGGCATTGGCTTCCAGATAGGCCGCATTCGAACTGGAGAGCCGGCCGGTTGTCCTGCCGGCCGGACAAGGTTCCTCTCTATATTCCCGTTTCCCCGGAATCTGCGCGTCAACGGATTGGTTCCGCTGCCGTTTCAAAAACAGGGAATGAGCGCCTTTATCCCCGTAGAAGTCACACATGACCTGCTGGGGAGAAAGAATCGGAAGAGGCGTAGTCCCTCCATCTTTGGCCGAAAAGAGTTCCGGCCCGATGACGATCGGATGGTCGGAGTTATTCGTTACCCGGACCCGGGCGAAAACAATCCCTTTGTCGATAATCCCCGAAGCGGTCACGGCAAAGGGTCCGTCAAAAACGGTTAAGGACTCGTTCCCCGCGGCGGTAATCCCCATTTTTCGAAAACCGGTCAAATCGCAAACCGCTCCCAGCCGCGGCCGCGTGGCGTTTAAACGAACCGCCACAGGCTGGGGGGTTCCACTGCTGGTGAGAATCTCAAGATTCAAATCGGCCGGAGAGCTGCCAATAAGATCGCTGACCGCGGAGGCATCGGCAGGGATCACCCCGTTGACGGCGTGGAGGCGCGTACCAACGGTTAAACCCGCCCGCTCCGCCGGCGAGCCTTTCAGCACACTCACCAGACGGCACTCCTTCGGAATCGTGACGGTTTCGGGTCTCGCGGGATTTAAACGACGGACCTGGTTTTGGCTGGAGGCGCAGCCGGCCAAACTAAACCCGAACACGCTTAGAAGCAGCCAACTTTCCCAACTCGTCATCCCCCGCGGTCTCTGGCGGGGGATCACGACATAGGAGGATAGAACGTTTCTCATATTAGTCAATCATGTAGTCTTCGAAGGGGATTTTCCTGGCCCGCAACTCCGCTTTCCAACGTTCTTTGGCGACCGGCATCTTCTCCCGCGCCATTTTCACCCATCGGGACTCCGGCGGCGAAAAAAGATCAGCGGTGGTCTGATACCAGATGTAAGCGTATTTGATGCTGGATTCTTTGAGGGCCTGATCATGATCGAATTGGGCGATCTCCAGCCGGTGTCCCACTTCGTCCGGGCTCAGCTTTCCGCGGCTCCGATCGTTTTCCAGGACGGCTTTTTCACGGGTCAATTGGGTATCGAGGAATTGCTGACGTTCTTCCGGATGGTCGGCCCAACGCCAATACTTTTCCCCTTCCAGGAAGGATTCCTTCGCGCGCCAGACCACATCAACATAGACCATGCCGTAAACCATCGCGACCAGAGCGATGATCCACAAGAAGCGTTCTTGCCAGCGTTTCACGTGTTTACCCTTTTGGGACCGGCCGATTTTTCTCGTTAACGAAAACCACCGTAGGGGTGAAGGAGGAAATTTTAGGCTCTTCCAAAAAAGCAGTACTTACGATGATCACTTTATCGCCAGCCATGCCCAGGCGCGCCGCCGCTCCATTGAGACAAATATCGCCTTTCCCCTTGGCTCCGGGAATCGCGTAGGTCTCAAAACGCTGGCCATTGTTCAGATTGTAGACCTGAACCATCTCGTAGGGAACGATATTGGCCAATTTGAGAAGGTCTGAATCCACGGTAATACTGCCTTCGTAACCCAGGTTGGCCTCGGTGACGGTGGCCCGGTGAATTTTTGATTTGCACATCCATCGCATCATCATAGTTTAAAGAAGAAACGCAGAAAATGAGACAAACGTGTCATTTCCTGCGTTTCGATAGAAATGGTTCGGCGAGACTTACGGTTGAGTGATTTTGATCGCAAGAGTCGGACACACGCTTTCGCACGCCGTGCAGAAAATACAATCCTTTTCGCGCGCCGGATCCGCTTTTTTGGCAGCCACCGCATTTCCCGGGGTGTCGAACCACTCAAACACATTGACCGGGCAGGCATCGATGCACGCGCCATCAGCGGTACACAAGTCAAAATCAACCGCCACCGCAGTCCCGTGAATACCGAGCTTGGCCGGCGCTTGAACCGGTCCCCAAACTTCGTGATCGGCATGTTTTTCCGCTGTTTTTATGCGGTTTTTTGTGAAATCTGGATCAATTCCTGTAGCCATCAAACATCCTCCTCTAAATAGCTTCTTATGATTAAAAGGTATCAAAAATCCAGACGAAGTGTCAAAAACAGGAGGTTACCTGGCCGCCTTTAAGTATTCCCGGTTCATCTGGGCGATGAAATCCACGGAAATCTCTTTAGGACAGACCGCCTGGCATTCATACATATTGGTGCAGTTGCCAAAACCTTCCGCATCCATCTGCCCGACCATATTAAGGACGCGCTCCCTAGCCTCGATCTGCCCCTGAGGAAGCGTGGCCAAGTGCGACACTTTGGCGGCCACAAAGAGCATGGCCGAGGCGTTCTTGCAGGCCGCCACGCAGGCGCCGCAACCGATACACTGGGCCGCGTCCATCGCCCGTTCCGCATCCTGCTTGCGGACAGGAATCGCGTTGGCATCCGGGCAGCCTCCCGTATTCACGGAAACAAATCCCCCCGCCGCGATCACGCGGTCAAAGGCGCTGCGGTCGCAGACCAGATCCTTGACCACCGGAAAGGCTTTGGCGCGCCAGGGCTCGAGCGTGAGCACGTCGCCATCTTTGAAATGGCGCATCGGCAACTGGCAGACCGCGCTCCCCGGCTGGTACTGCGCGCCGTGCGGCACCCCGTTGAGCACGAACGAGCACATCCCGCAGATCCCTTCCCGGCAGTCGGAATCAAAAGCAATCGGTTCGATGCCCTGCTGGGTCAGGGTTTCGTTCAATAAATCAATCATCTCCAGAAAGGACATCTCCGGCGAAACCTCTTTCGCTTCGAAGGTTTCAAAGCGGCCCTTCACCTGACCGTTCTTTTGCCGCCAGACTTTGAGAATCAAATTCATTTGTAGCTCCGCGCGGCTAACTGGACAGCATCAAACGTCAGGGGTTCCTTGTGAAGCACCGCCGGTTTCCCGTCACCGGCGTGTTCCCATGCCGCCACGTAGGAAAAGTTGGCGTCATCCCGTTTGGCCTCTCCCTCATCGGTCTGGCTTTCCTCGCGGAAATGACCGCCGCAGGATTCGCTCCGGTGAAGCGCGTCCTGGACCAGCAACTCCCCGAACTCCAGGAAATCCGCCACGCGTCCGGCTTTTTCCAGCGTCTGATTCAACTCCTCTTTTTCCCCCAGCACGTTGACGTTCCGCCAGAACTCCGCCCGGATCTCGGGAATACGGGCCAGAGCTTTCCGCAGCCCCGCCGCGTTGCGCGACATGCCGCAATTTTCCCACAGCAGCGTTCCCAACTCGCGATGAAAGGACTTGACCGTACGTTTTCCTTTGATCGAGAGGAATTTCTGAAGGCGATTCTGCACGTCTTTTTCCGCTTTCTTGAATTCGGGATGGTCCGTGGTGATTTTTGTCTGCCCGGCGCGCGCCAAAGCGTCGCTAAGGGTATAAGGAAGAATGAAATACCCGTCGGCAAGCCCCTGCATAAGAGCGCTGGCGCCCAGACGGTTGGCGCCGTGATCGGAAAAATTGGCTTCGCCGATGACGTAGAGCCCGGGGAGATTGCTCATCAGGTTGTAATCGACCCAGAGGCCGCCCATGGTGTAGTGCATCGCGGGGTAAATGCGCATCGGGAACTGGTAGGGGTCCTCGCCCGTAATGCGCTGGTACATGTCGAAAAGATTCCCGTAGCGTTCGCACACGCCGCTCTTACCCAACCGCTCGATGGCCTCGGTGAAATCCAGATAAACGCCCCGCCCGCCAGGACCGACACCGCGCCCCTCATCGCAGACCTGTTTGGCCGCGCGCGAAGCGATATCCCGCGGCGCCAGGTTGCCGTAGGTCGGGTATTTCCGTTCCAGGTAATAGTCGCGGTCGGCTTCCGGAATTTGATCAGGAGAACGCGGGTCGCCTTTGCGTTTCGGGACCCAGACGCGGCCGTCGTTGCGCAAGGACTCCGACATGAGCGTCAGCTTGGACTGGTGGTCCCCGGAGACGGGAATGCACGTCGGGTGGATCTGCGTGTAGCAGGGGTTAGCGAAGAAGGCTCCTTTTTTATAGGCACGGAAAATAGCGGTGGCGTTGCAGCCGATGGCGTTGGTCGAGAGGTAAAACGCGTTCCCGTAACCGCCGGTCGCCAGGACCACCGCATCGGCCGCGTGCGACTCGACGCGTCCGGTCAAAAGATTCCGGGTAACGATCCCACGAGTTTGCCCGTCCACCATAACCAGATCCAGCATTTCCGTTCGTGGAAACATCTGAACGGTCTTGAGACCGATCTGCCGCTCCAGCGCCTGATACGCGCCCAGGAGGAGCTGCTGCCCGGTTTGACCGCGTGCGTAAAAGGTTCGGGAGACGAGCGCCCCGCCGAAGGAACGGTTCTCGAGAAGGCCGCCGTACTCCCGGGCAAAGGGAACCCCCTGCGCTGCGCATTGATCGATGATCTGGTTGCTGATCTGGGCCAGGCGATAGACATTGGCTTCGCGGGAACGGAAATCGCCGCCTTTGATCGTGTCGTAAAATAGCCGCTGGATGCTGTCGCCGTCATTGGGATAGTTCTTGGCTGCGTTGATGCCGCCCTGTGCCGCGATCGAATGCGCTCGCCGCGGGCTGTCCTGAAAACAGAAACATTTCACCCCATACCCGAGTTCCGCCAGGGTGGCGGCCGCCGACGCTCCCGCAAGGCCTGAACCCACCACGATCATGCTGAAGCGGCGCTTGTTCGCGGGGTTCACGAGCTTCAGATCAAACTTGTGTTTGTCCCACTTCTCCGCCAGCGGCCCGGAAGGGATGTTCGCATTTAAGCTCATGGGAGAGGAACCCCCGGAGGCAGTTTCACGATTCCGGCCATCACCGCGATCGGGATCGACGCATAACCCGCGAAAATAAGCCAGGCGACCCGGCCGCCCCAGACCGACAACATCTCATGGAGTTTGGTGTCGTTCCAACCCATCGTCTGAAACAGACTCTGGATGGCATGGCTCAGGTGGAAGCACAGCAGGAACAGCCCAACGATATAAACGAGGAAGATCCCCGGCTGTTGGAAACTTAACACGACCATGGAATAGACATCCCGCTGGCCTTTCGCGTCCACGAGATGCGCGTACTGCGGATGAACTTTGAGAAAAGTGAAGTGCAGGAGATGGTAGACCAAAAAGGCCAGCACTACCCCGCCGGACCAGATCATGGTCCGGGAGGCCAGAGTGGCTTTGATGTAGTCCTTCCGGGCATAGCCGACCGGGCGGGAGAGCTGGTTTTCGACCGTCAGCCCGACCGACATCCAGAGGTGAAGGATCGCCATGCTGATTAACCCGAGGCGCGCCACCCATAACAGATCCCCCAGGCTTCGCAAAAAAACCGCGTAGTGGTTGAGCGCTTCCTGCCCGAGGAATATCTGCAGATTCCCGGCGAGATGCCCGACGATAAAACCCAACAGGATCATCCCGGAAAAAGCCATTAAAATCTTTTTCAACATAACGCGATTGTACTCCAAACTTACAATTTTTCGATTAATTTTTCCTTTTTTGCCCGTGGATACCGTTTGATCCGGGCTTCGCGGATGAGCGCTTCCGAGCGGGTAAACAACGCCTCGTGAAACACCAATTCAACCGGCCGGTGTGTCCGAGTATAGGCCGCCCCTTTGCCGGCATTGTGAG
The DNA here is from genome assembly GCA_041660185.1 of Elusimicrobiota bacterium. Taxonomy (NCBI): domain Bacteria; kingdom Pseudomonadati; phylum Elusimicrobiota; species Elusimicrobiota bacterium. The sequence goes on from JBAZWU010000005.1 coordinate 6,667, forward strand.
AACGGATGCGCGCCTCTACATCCTTGGCGATGCCGGTGTAAAGCGACCCATCCCCGCAACGCAGGATATAGACAGACCAATCCTTTTCGCCGGTGTTCTTGATTTTCCGAATCATCTGAAGATACTTAGGCTTCATTCCGATAGTACAATGGCGATTATATGCTTTCTTCTTCCTCCCGCCGACTCTTGTTGACTCTGGCCCGCCAGGGATTAAAAGATTATTTTGCCAAAGGCCGCCTGATTCTTCCTGATTGGAAAAGCCTTCCGGAAGAAATCCATCGGGAAGCCGGGGTTTTCGTCACGCTGAGACAACACGGGAAACTGCGAGGCTGCGTGGGAACCATCGAGTCCTGCACGACCCTGGCGCACGAGGTCATCTACACCGCCGTTTCATCCGCCACGCAGGACCATCGTTTTCCCCCGCTGGCTCCGGACGAGCTGGGCACCGTTGATCTTGAGATTTCAATTCTGACTCCCTTCCAGCGCGTTCAGAGCATTCAGGAAATCGTCCCAAAACGTCACGGTGTTCTGGTTAAGAAAGGAAAGCAGCGAGGCCTCTATCTACCTCAAGTGTGGGTGGAGTCGGGCTGGGACCGCGATACGTTTTTGCGGGAGCTCTGCCGCACCAAAGCCGGTCTTCCACCCGATGCCGTCCACGACCCTCAAACCGAGTGGTACATCTTCGAAGTCGAATCCTTCAGCGAAACATCCGCTTAATCCTCTTCAGCGCTGAACCTCCAAAGCCCACTCGCGCTTGAAAGCCTTGGGGGCCTAGCACCTCTGCGGCGCTGAATCCCCAAAGTCCACTCGCTCCTGCGCGGTTTCTTAACGCTCCTCGGACAGGTAGTCCCGCCTCCATCACGGACTGTCGGACGGGGCAAGTCAATCTGTCCTCCTCGCTAAAACCGCAAGTCGCTCGGTTGGCCTTTGGGGATCCATCGCCAATGCGCCAATCGGAGCTGGGGGCCGGTGCTCCGACGGACGACTTGCGGATTGAGCGACACGAGCGAACCGTTTTGGCGATGCCGACGGGGTGTGATGGAGGCTCGCCTGGTTCGGGAGTGGAGCGACGGTCGCCAGAAAGGTGGCGACCGGCAATCTGCGCCGGAGTCCGGAGGGGCATCGGCCCCCAGCTCCACGAAATTAAATATGGAAAGCCCATGACGCGCCGGGCGCCACGGGCATTTGATGTTGGAGAGAAAGGCGTTTAGGCGGCTTTTTTAGCCTTTGCGTTTTTCTTTTGTCGCTTCAGCCGCCGCTTCCGCCGCTGGCGAATCTGAAAACGTCGCTTCGCTTGTCCACTTTTTGCCATGCGCGTATTATAAACAATTTCCTTAAACAATTTCCTTGTCCGGTCACGCCGTTACACCTTGGTGTCAGTCACCGAAAACATTGGTCTAATTCAATGTGTTGGGTGTGTCGTTTATGTTGAGTTGCACATTTCTGCCCCGATTTGTGCAATCCATCCGGTACACTCTCTCTATTAGAATTTACAAAAACCGGGTCCATCTCGAATAATTCGAGCGAAACCTCTCTGCAGACAAGCTGAAATCATTGCCCTTGTGTGGTGACTGTCACCAAGGTGTCCGATAGTTATTTACTTGATAATCACCAGTTTGCCCTTGGTTTTCTGTCCCTGGTTGTTGGTGATCACGTAAAGGTAGATCCCACTGGCGACTTTGTCCCCGGAGTCGTTCTTCAGGTCCCAGGGCACCGAACCCGACGGCGCCTCGAGCGAACGAATGTGGTGGCCGCTCACCGTAAAGATCTTCACGATGCTGTTGAGTGTCATTTGGTCAAACGTGATGCCTGCGGCGGTGCGGTCGCTCCGCCAGGGATTGGGATAGACCCGCGCACTACTCAAGTTCACCCCCACGGGTGGAGGCGGAGGCTGAAGGCTGGAGGCGTTGCAGATTTCCGCGGGACAAGGATTCCCCAGAAATTCCCATATGTAGCTGGTTAAAGTGATGGGACCGCCGTAAAGTCCACTGCCATCCGCGCAAAAACCTCTTTTCCCGTCTACACCGTGAAGATTGTAACTGCTCATCAGTTCTTTGATCTTCTCTTCGTTAGGGAATGGCCACAGATCTTCATCCGTAAGGGTATTCCATCCTGGTTCTCCGTAAAGCGTGCCGGACACACCGATTTTCTTGAGAATAGTGGCCCCGCGATCAACACCGCCACTTCCCGTTCCATTTAAATTAGAGTTTTGCTCAACTCTTAAAAGATATTTCAATGCAGGAATGCCATTGCCGGGATTGCCATCGATGGGATCAATCGCATTATTGTTTTCGGAACAATGATTTTGCGATCCATTGACCGCACCACCGTCAAAATTAATGAGATTCCCAAACAGCGAATTATAATCGCTGCTGGTTACCTCACGAAGTCCTGCAGCGGCACAGTTATAAACAATCGAATTAGTGACAGTGCTGTTGTGCCAACCAACGCCATAGCCATAGGCCCCCCCATCGGAAGGAATATCCCCGATCGTGGTTCGATCAATCGTCAGCAAGTCACCGGGTTGGTCTTCTGACTGAACTCCCATTTTTAAATTCTTCCATACAACACAATTCCTCATGAGCCCGGTACTGCCGGCATCCCTTTTTTCCCATAAGCTTCCCTGGAAACCATTTTGAATGGCGATACAACCGTCATATGTAACGTCGTAGTATCCGTTCGCGCAGCCAAAGGCATACGAATAACTGTGCCAGCGCAACCCATCGACAACAATACAGTTTTGTGCCACAGAATTGTGGCTGGTGTAAAAGCTGATGCCGGCCTGGGGCCATTCGGTGCCGTGATAATCGTATCGGACCACGCATCTTCTTAACACGGTGTGCGGCGCAGACACCTCAAATTTATATCTCCCCCTGCCCCAGGCAAAACAATCTTCAAGCAGAACATAATCACAACTTGATGTATCGGAAGAAAAGCACATGGCATTCCCATCGGCCGCCTCATAGGAGGCGCAACGAATGAATTTTACGTGATCATAGTGATAAAGAAATACGTTCACTTCACTGCCATTTCTAAATATTAATCCAACAAATTGGGCATACGATTTTTGGGCGGAATTTGTACCGATCAGCCAAGGCGTTCTGGCCCCTTCGCCGTCAATGATTACACCGAAATCATGTTCTGCTCGAATCGTGGTGTAGTGCCCCGCAGAACCATTTGGTATGCCGGAATAATAGTAAAGGCAATTATTATCTCCGGTATATACCCCGTCTTTAATGATGAGTGTGTCGCCTCCCGACATTAAAGCAATGCCGGATTTAATGTATTTCTTGGGATTTGACTGGGACCCATTGCCTGAATCATTTGGTCCTGAGCCATCAACGTAGTAGGTCGCCGCAGAACCGTTCAAAATGGGGATTAAACTGACGGAAGAAATTAAAAGAAGTGTTTTGATTTTCGTAAAACGTCGGCGGGCGACCGGCTGATCCATACAATCCATGGGACCATTTTACTGCTTTTTCAATACCAGTGGTCATTTGGGCCGAGCATAGGCTGTTGTATAATCGACACAATCCCGGTGAATCCAAAATCCCTTATCGTTATCGGCGGCGGACCCGGCGGCATGGCCGCCGCGCTCGAAGCGGTCCGGCAGCAGATCCAGGTCACGCTGATCGAAAAACAGGAGATTGGCGGGACCTGTCTGAATCGCGGCTGTATCCCTTCCAAATTTTTCTTATCCAAAGCCAAGCGTTACGCCGAAACCGCCGCGCTCCCGACAAAGACCGACCGGATATCATTCGCCCCCTCCATGGTCGTGCTGCAACAGCGAAAAAACAGCATTCTCACCACCCTGCGGCAGCGCATGGAACAGTCGTTTCGCGGTCCTCTGGCCAAACGGATCATCGGCCGGGCGCAGTTGACTTCCCCGAACAGCGTCGACGTGGAACTTGCCGACGGGAAAAAGGAAACGCTGACGGCGGATGTTCTTCTGCTGGCCACAGGGACCATCCCTTTTAAACCAGCCATTTTTCCGAATCATCCGGCGATCTTCGACAGCACGAGCCTTCTTGAACTGGATCACATCCCCAGCCACCTGGTGGTCATCGGCGCCGGATATATCGGATGCGAACTGGCCTGCGCGTTTCAGGGCCTCGGCTCTAAAGTGACCCTGATCGAGAAAGAAAACCGATTGCTGCCCACCCAGGATGAAATGGCTCTGGCAGCCCCTGTCCTACAGGTGTCCATGGAAAAAAGAGGAATGACGGTCTGGCTGGAAACACAGGTTGAAGCCGTTCAGTCGCTGGATGATTGTCGGGTGAAGCTCCGGTGTTCCAACGGCCAGACGATCGAGACGGATGCAACGCTGCTCGCCATGGGTCGGCGGCCCGATTCCGCGGAACTCTTTCTGGACAGGGCGGGCGTTTCCCTCCAGAACGGCCGACTGCAGGTGAATGAACGAATGCAGACCGCTGTTCCAACCCTTTATGCGGTAGGGGATCTCGTCAGCCCTCTCCCGCTGGCCCACGTGGCCGCACGCGAAGCGGAAGTGGCTGTCGCCTCCATGTGCGGAGAGCCCAGGGCCATCGACTACACCCAGATCCCCCGCTGTGTTTACACCTGGCCGGAGGTTGCCGCGGTCGGGCTCACCGAGGCGCAAGCCGGCGCGGCGGGCTTTACCCCTCGCGTGGACCGGTATCATTTCGCGGCCAGCGCCAAAGCCATGATCGAGGAAGAAGCGGAGGGATTCTGGCTGCTGATTTCGGACCGTCCGACGCGCAAGATTCTCGGTGGGCAGATCGTCGGGCCCCATGCGACGGAACTGATCCATTTGCTATCGTTAAGTTTGAAGGCTGGATTCCGCATCGATGACGTTCTTGAAAGCGTTTTAGCCCACCCGTCTTTAAGTGAAGGCTTCCAGGAAGTCGCGCGCCGCGCCAGCATTACGAAATGATCACCGAAACGCATCCACTTCCCGCCGAGTATCGGCGACGTATTCCTGCAGGACCGGTTTTCAACCGGTTCCAGCAAGCCGCCCAAATCGAAAATCTGAATACCATCTGTGTCAGCGGGAAATGCCCCAATCGAGGCGAGTGTTTCTCCCGAGGGAGCCTGGCTTTTATGATTATGGGGAACACGTGCACGCGTCATTGCGGGTTCTGCGCCGTAAAAACGGGAGATCCCGACGGAATCGTGGACTGGAAAGAGCCGGAGCGCGTGGCACGGGCCGCGGCCACGCTAAAGCTGCGCCATGTCGTGGTGACCTCGGTCACCCGGGATGACCTGGCCGATGGCGGCGCGTCGGTTTTTGCCGAATGCATCCGGCAGATTCGTGAGCAGTCGCCGTCCTCGATCATCGAAGTATTGACACCGGACCTCAACGGTGATCCGGCGGCGATTGACGTTGTCCTGGCGGCCCGGCCCGATATTTTCAACCACAACGTGGAAACGGTTGAACGATTAACCCCGCTGACACGCTCCAAGGCTACCTACCCGCGCTCGCTCGAGGTTCTGCGCTACGCCAAGGCGCGGCGTCCGGCCCCCTCGATGAAGATCAAGTCCGGCCTGATGCTGGGGCTGGGCGAAACACACGACGAGGTGGACCAAGTCTTGCGAGACCTGCGCGAAGCGGGATGTCAGTATTTGACCCTGGGGCAGTATCTCCAACCGTCCCCCAAGCATTTAGGGATTCAGTCCTTTATCCCCCTGTCAGAATTCAACGACTGGAAGGAGCGCGCCCTCTATCTGGGTTTTGAACGTGTTGCATCAGGACCTTTGGTACGCAGTTCCTATTTTGCGGATGAACTGCATCAAGGGAAGGAAACATCATGACCCTCACGCTCCAACGCTCCCCGCTCCATGACCTGCACGTGGCCGCGGGCGCGCGGCTGATCGACTTCTACGGCTGGCATCTGCCGGTGCAGTACACCAGTATTATCGATGAGCATCAGACCGTCCGGCAGGCCGCCGGGCTTTTTGATATCTCCCATATGGGACAGCTCCTGGTCAGCGGCTCGAAAGCATTTGATTTTCTCCAGTCGCTGACCACGAGCGATATGCGCCGCACATGGGACAAAGGGATCGGCGTCTACGCCCACCTCTGCCGGCCGGAGGGCGGCGTTATCGACGACATCTTTGTCTACGGCCGAAAGTCCGCGCAGGAGTTTTTCGTAGTCGTCAACGGCGCCACCCATCAGAAAGACGTGGAGTGGTTCCGGCAGCACGCGACCGACGACGTCACGATCATCGATCTGGAAAACCGCGGCGGCCTGGCCATTCAGGGACCCAAAGCGCTCGACATCATCCGGCAGACGATCGCCGGCATCGCGGAACTGCCCCGCTTTGCCTTTCAGCGGATCAGCGGAGCAGGCCCCCAGGACTCCTTCTGGGGCTGCCGGACCGGGTACACCGGCGAGGAGGGCGCGGAGTTCTTCGGACCCGCAAGCACCATTTTCACGCTCTGGAAACAACTGATGGAAAATGGGGCCGATTCAGGGCTTAAGCCCTGCGGCCTGGGCGCCCGCGATACGCTGCGTCTGGAAATGGGCTATCCGCTTTATGGCCACGAGCTCAATGAGCAGCGCACCTCTCTCGAATCATCCATGGAGTGGGCCGTCAAATGGCCCAAGGGTGATTTTATCGGCCGTGCCGCTCTGGAAAAGCAGAAGCGCGACGGCCTGCGCGAGCAGTTGATCGCTTATGAACTTCTGGAGCGCGGTGTCCCGCGGCACGGCGCAAAAGTTTTTCGGGAGGGAACGCTGGGCGGCGAAACCACCAGCGGGACATTCTCCCCTTCGTTGCAAAAAGGCATCGGGCTTGTTTTTGCTCCGATCAGCTGGAATAATCCAGGCACCCGCCTGGAGGTTGAGATTCACCAGAAGCGAGTTCCGGCCCAGGTCGTGACGCTGCCGTTCTTTAAACGCTAATCATCGAAAAGGAGTTACTTGTGAGCACTACCACCCGTCGTTACACCAAGACCCATGAATGGATTCGCCCGGAAGGCAAACTGGCGTACGTCGGCATCTCTGATCACGCCCAGAAGGAAGTGACGGATGTCGTCTATGTGGAGATGGCCAAAACCGGAAAAACCTTAAAAGCCGGAGACGAAGCCACAACCCTGGAGTCGGTCAAAGCGGCTTTCAGCATTTACGCACCCGTATCCGGAACACTCGCGAAAGCCAACCCCTTGCTCGAAAAAGATCCCGGATTGATCAACCGCTCGCCTTTTGAGGAAGGCTGGATCTTCGCCATTGAGATGAGCAACCCGTCGGAATGTGACGCGCTCATGACCGAGGCGCAGTATCAGGCATTCTTAAAGAGCGCTGAAGTCGCACATCATTAAGCCCAGCAAGGTGTCATTCCCCGCGGCCACTGGCGGGGAATCCAGACATACCGTCGCACGCTAGGATAGATCCCCGGCCAGCAACCGCCGGGGATGACGAAAAAGAGGAGCTATCATGGACTTTATCCCCCATACGGAAGCAGAGCGCAAAGAAATGCTGGCGGCCATCGGCGTGGACAAGCTCGACGATTTGTACGCTCAGCTGCCTCTCTATAAAGGAGATCTGCAGATTCCTCCCGGACTTTCCGAAGGAGAAGTGCTGCGCCATTCGCATGAATTGGCCTCCAAAAACCAGGCCGCCGGAAAACTCCTATGCTTCCTGGGAGCGGGAGCCTATGAACACTTTTCCCCCTCCGCGATCTCGGCCCTCATGAGCCGCGGCGAATTTCTGACCGCTTACACGCCCTACCAGCCGGAAGTCAGCCAGGGCACGCTGCAAACGCTCTATGAGTTCCAGAGCGTGATCTGTGAAATCATGGCGATGGACGTCTGCAACGCGGGGCTCTACGAAGGAGCCAGCGCGCTGGCCGAAGCGGTCCTTCTGGCGCTGCGGGAAACCGGACGGCATGAGGTCCTGATCCCGCGCAATCTGCATCCGGACTATAAGGCGGTCGTCGCGACCTATACATCCGAAAGCAACGTCAAGCTGATCGAGATCCCCCATATCGACGGACGGCTGGACATGGCTTTTGTGCGCAAGCACCTCACGAGCCAGACCGCTGCTGTCGTTGTTCAGAATCCGAATTTTTTGGGCCTCTTGGAGCCTGCTCAGGAAATCGGTCCCTTGGCGGAAGCCGCGGGAGCGCTCTATATCGCCAGCGTTAATCCGCTCTCGCTGGGGCTTCTCACGCCTCCCGGCCACTACGGGGCCGATATCGCTGTGGCGGAAGGCCAGTCCCTCGGAATACCGGCCGGATACGGCGGACCGTTTTTAGGACTCTTCACCTGCAAGAACAAATGGCTGCGAAAGATGCCTGGACGGCTGGTGGGGCAGACCGTTGACGTCGACGGCAAGCGTGCCTTCGTGCTCACGCTTCAAGCGCGCGAGCAACACATCCGCCGCGAGAAAGCGACATCCAACGTCTGTACCACATCCGCCCTCGTCGGCTTTTGTGCCACGGTTTATCTCACGCTTCTCGGCAAACAGGGGTTCCGCGATGTGGCTTATCAAAATCTGACCAAATCCCATTACGCTTACCAACAACTGACGCAGATCCCTGGCGTGCGAGCAAGCTTCACCGCTCCGTTCTTCAATGAATTCGTCCTGCAGACCAAGATCCCGGCGGAGACGCTCCAGCAGGCGCTCCTGGCCCGTGGGATTGTCGGCGGGCTGCCGCTCAAGAAGTGGTATCCGGAGCTGGAGTTTTCTTCCCTCTGGTGCGTGACGGAAACCAAAACAAAAGACGACATCGACCAGCTGGCCAAAACGTTAAAGGAAGTGCTGGCCTGATGCCAATAAAATTGAACAAACATTTCCATCCGAACCTCTATGTCATCGCCGGGCCTAATGGGGCGGGCAAAACAACTTTTGCTAACCAATTCTTGCCCCACTACGCTCACTGCCCAGAGTTTGTGAACGCTGATATGATCGCAAAGGGTCTTTCCCCTTACTCGCCAACTGCCGCCGCCATGGAGGCGGGTCGACTGATGTTGGCGAGGATCAAAGACCTGTCGAGCCAGCGCAAGGATTTTGGATTTGAAACGACTCTCTCAGGGAAGACGTACCTGTCTCTTTTTAAAAGGCTGCGCACCCAGGGGTACCACATTCACTTGTTTTACCTATGGCTCCCCAATGTCGACACCGCCCTCCAACGAATTCGTTACCGGGTACAACAGGGAGGTCATCCCGTACCGGAATCGGATGTTCGGAGGCGCTTCAAGCGCAGCCTGGTAAATTTGTTTGGCTTCTATCACTCCTTGCTGGATAGCTGGTTTTTGCTCGATAATTCTGACGAAAAGCCCCATCTTATTGCTTTTGAAAAAGATGGCACAAAGAACGTATTAAAGAACGATGTATTTATTCGAATTCAGGAGGGCTTAAAAACATCATGAAAAAGATTCCTCTTCTCGCCCAAAAAGCTGAAAAAGCCTTGAAAACAGCGGTCGCGAAAGTTCTCAAGGAACACAAAAGAAACGGTGTGCCCATCGCGGTATGGAGGAACGGCAAGGTTGTCACGATCCCAGCCAGTCGGATTCGAGCGCGCTGAGTTATGGAACCAATCATTTTTGAGAAAACCACACCCGGCCGGCATGGATACACTTTCCCGGCGCTGGATGTTCCGTCCATTAACCCGTCGGATGTTCTTCCGAAGGAAGCGATCCGTCAAGCATCCGCACAACTCCCGGAAGTGAGCGAACTGGATGTGGTCCGTCACTACACGCGGCTTTCTCAACTGAACTTCAGCATTGATACGCAGTTCTACCCACTAGGCTCCTGCACGATGAAGTATAACCCCAAAGTCTGCGAACAGGTGGCGAATTTTACCGGATTTAAAGCCTTACACCCGCTTCAGCCGACCTCGACGGTGCAGGGCTTCCTGCAGGTGTATTACGAACTGGAACGGATGCTCTCCGAGATCTGCGGCATGGCGGAGTTTACGCTTCAGCCCTCCGCCGGAGCGCACGGCGAGCTCACCGGCCTGCTCGTGGCCAGGGCGTATCACAAATACAAAGGCAACGCACGAAAGACGGTCATTGTTCCCGACTCCGCTCACGGCACCAACCCCGCCTCCGCCATGATCGCCGGCTACCAGGTGGTCAACATCAAGTCAGGCCCCAAAGGCCGCGTCGATCTGGCCGCCCTGAAAGCCGCGCTGAATCAGGACACCGCGGTCTTTATGCTGACCAATCCCAACACGCTGGGGCTGGTGGAAACGCAGATTAAGGAAATCGCCCAGATGGTTCATAACGCCGGTGCGCTGCTCTATATGGATGGCGCCAACATGAACGCCCTCGCCGGGCTCACGCGGCCGGGTGATCTGGGTTTCGATATCATGCATCTCAACCTGCACAAGACGTTCTCCACGCCTCATGGAGGCGGCGGCCCGGGTTCAGGGCCGATCGGCGTCAGTCAGACGCTGACCCCGTTTCTTCCGGTCCCCCGCGTACGAAAAACAGGCCAAGGCTATACCATTGAAGAAATCTCGCCCTTATCCATCGGAAAGATGCGCGCGTTCCAGGGAAACTCGCTCGTGCTTCTGCGCGCGTATATTTATATCCGCTGTCTGGGCCGCGACGGGATCCGGGAGATGAGCAAAGGCGCGATCCTGAACGCCAATTACCTCCTGGCCAAACTCCGGAAGCGTTATCAGGCGGCGGTGGCGGAGGAGTCGTGCATGCATGAATGCCTTTTGACGCCGGCCAAGCAGCGGCCGCATGGCATCAAAACACTCGATATCGCTAAACGCCTGCTGGATTACGGCTTTCACGCCCCGACGATCTACTTCCCACTGATCGTCGATGAAGCCATCATGATCGAACCGACCGAAACCGAGTCCAAACAAACGCTCGACCTCTTTGTCGACGCGATGAACAAGATCGCGGATGAAGCGGAGCGCGAACCCGAAAAACTGAAAAATGCTCCCTTCACGACCCCGGTGCGGCGGCTGGACGAAGTGAAGGCCGCGCGCGAACCGAATCTGCGATGGAGGCCGTCTCCGGATCTGACGCCAACATTACCCATGCGGGTCAAATGATGCCGGTCCCGCCTTTTCAAACGTCATCCCCCGCGGTTACAGGCGGGGGATCCATCATCGCCCTCAAAGACAATGATGGACCCCGGCCTACGGATTGCCGGGGTGACAAATTTAGAAAGCGCTCGCCCCCCTTATGGCGCATTCTCACCACTCCCCCCATGCAGGGCCGTGACACCATGGCTTACGACGAACAAACTCTCGAACAGCTTCAGCAAGGGGCCGCACCGGCGGTTCGTTTCTATCAATGGTTGTCCCCGACCATCAGCTTCGGACGTCTTCAAAAACAAGAACACATTCGTGACCTGATCCCGCAGGGTTGGAAGGCGGTCCAACGGCCAACAGGCGGTGGAATCGTTTTTCACGACCAGGATCTCTGCGTCTCCCTCTGCTGGCGGGAGGGCGATGCGCCGCTTCCAACACGGCTCAAGGAGGTTTATCCCTGGATCCACGGCATCATTCGCGAGGCGCTGGCCCCGTTCAGCGACCTCCAAATGGCCCGATGCGACGATTGCCAAACCGCAGAAACTCCTTTTCAGTCACGTCAATGTTTTACGGAACCCGTCGTCTTTGATCTCCTGAGAAAAGGAAAGAAAGTTGTCGGCGGCGCGTTGTGCCGGCGCGGCGACGCTTTTTTGTACCAGGGATCCATCCAGGGCTATCCGGTCCATTCGATTTTGCCTGCGCTGACATCCGCCTTTACCCGATGTCTCGCTTCCCCCGGATCCCGTCCATGATGAGCTGGCGCTATCGGTTGGTCATCGTGGTTCTGGCCCTGACCGCGTTTTGGCCGGTTCTTCATCTGGGATTTCTCTGGGATGACCATGTGATGATCGAAACCAATCCATCGATGACGCACTGGTCGCTTTCGGTCCTACGCGAAGACTTTACAACCGACGCGTTCCGCGGCCAGGGCGACGCCTACTACCGTCCAGCTCAGATCCTGACGAACCGCGTGGATTATACGCTCTGGGGTTTACGTCCCTTCGGCTATCACCTGACAAACCTTCTGACCCACGCGCTAAACGCGCTGTTGGCCGCTGAACTCGTTGCCGCGTTTGGATTTTCCGCTCTGGTGGCGCTCTCAACGGGCTGCCTGCTCGCTGTCCATCCCATCGTTGTGGAACAGTTGATGATCGTGGCCGGCCGGGCTGAGTTGTTCGGTTTATGCTTCACGCTTCTGACGCTGCTCGTCCTGTTTAGAAAAGGCGTCCCTTCAGCGACGACAGCCTCTTTCCTCTTCTTTATGGGTCTCTTATATAAGGAAAGCGTCCTGGTTCTTCCCCTTCTGGCTGTCCTGTGCTTTGCGCTGCGCCGGGAGCGGGCGGAACGATACCTTCGGATTCTCTGGCTTTTGCCGGTTATTCCTGTTTATCTGTGGCTCAGGCACCATGCCGTTGGCCCTGTCGCCTTAGCCATCGATCCCCACTTGGCGTCGATTTTCTTTTTTAAAGCTTTCCCGCAGGTTCTTCTACGCTATCTGACGCTGCTTGGCTTTCCTTGGAATCTGCACTCGCACCGCATGATGCCTTCTCTAACCCACTGGTGGCCCGCGCTCTTCGTACTGCTCATCGGCTTGGCCGCCGGACTGATTTGGAAGCGGCGAAAAACCGGCCTTTTTTGTCTGGCCTGGTTTATCGTCTGTCTGTTGCCCAAGACACCGATCATGATGACTGGTAATTTCACGCTGGATCACTGGGTGTATCCCGGAGCCATCGGTGTCTTTCTACCTTTGTCGATTTTCTTCGCCGCTCAGTGGGACCGGCGGGACCAGCGGATTCACCGATGGATGGGTCTGCTGTTCTTCCCTCTTCTGATCGCGTGGGCGCTGATGTCCCGGTTGAACATTGAGCTGCGCGGAACCGATGAGAAGATGTACCGATGGGCGCTTCATTTCACGACCTCTCACCCGATCCAGCAAAACCTGGGCATTACCCTCCTTCAGCAGGGCCGCGCGCTGGAGGCCATCCCCTTTCTTGAAAATGTGCGCGCGGTCTACCCGGAAGACGCGCGCAATACCTTTATCCTGGCCAGGGCCTATTCCGAGGCCGGCTACCCGCAGGCGGCTTATTCGCTGCTCAAAATTCTCGCTCACCGCCAACCGCCGTACGAGCCCGCGCTTCGCATTTTATCGACGATCAAACAACCCTGATATTTTTTTGTTGACAGGTATAATATATTCCAATACAATCTCACCTGATGGAATCAGAAAGGGTCAATTAGATTCACTTATGTCCCATTTAAACATTTACGTATCACGCGACCGCGAAAAGTGGCTGCGGGAACAGCTGGAAGAAATCGCCAGGACGGAAAACCGCTCGTTGTCCTACATCGTAGAGGAAGCGCTCGTGCATTTTGTGCGGGATAGCGGAAGAAAGATCCCTCTGGATAAAAGAAAGGACCACCGAAGCCGTGTTACCCAATAAACGCGCTACAGGGTATCGTCTTTTAGCGGTTTCCTTTTTCTGGATTGTCCCCCTCCTTGTGCAAGCCGCCCCGGAACCGTTCGGACGTCAGGATTTCAGCCGCATTACGTTTTCGGGCCATTGCCATCAACAGCAGTGGTCGAGAACTCCGGATAATACTCTGAGTCTGGCGCTGTCGGCCACGCCGGACGGACCCTGTTCGGTCGAACTGTTTTTTAATGATGTATTGGATGTCACGAAGCGCTCCGCCCTGACGTTTGAAACGCGCGCTACGGTGGATCAGCAGCCGATCGCCGTCGGCATATCCGAGAACGAAGAAGACGCCGCCCGCATAAGCCAATACCTGGCCCCCCGCGATTGGCAATCCGACGGGTTGAGACTGGCGCACATCCAGGATGGGTGGTCCCCCACCAAGCTGGCCCGTTTGTCATTCAGCGTTTTTCCTCCCGCTCAAGGGAACAAGCCAGCGATCCTTTTCGTGCGGAATATCCGTTTTGTTCCCGGACCTTTTGCGTCACGCGGTGAAGCCGTTTCTTCAAAACCTGCTGCACCCCCCTCGCCCGCCTCCGAAGAACCGATCATCGTCCAGATGGACGAACCGGCGGTCGTCCGTGTGACCCCTGTCCCGACGGACAATCACCGGCTTTCCAGGCTCGTCACCCGTTTTTATCCCATTCACATAACCCGATCGGCCGCCATGGCCCTTTCCGCAGGCGCGGTCTGGGTGACTGGAGCTTTTTGGATTCTGTCGCGCCGGCGGCGGCTCCCGCTCCCCCACTTATCACCTCTCTATGAAATGAACTGCCGCACGTGGAAAAGCCAACGGGACACCGAGGGGGTTCTCCATATCGGAGGGTTTAACAAAATTACGCTGGCCGACTTAAAAGCGATCAAAACCGACGGATTCAGCAGCATCTGGTTCATGGGCATCTGGGAAATTGGCGCCAAAGTTCGTCACATTTCACGCCGCTATGGAAACGATTACGCCGGCTCCCCCTTCGCCATCAGCGACTACCGGGTCTCGGAGGAGTTGGGAACGGAGGAGGATTTCCTTCAGTTGATCGACCGGGCGCATGCCGCGGGACTGAAAGTCATTCTCGATTTTGTCCCGAATCACATGGGACTCGACAGCGTGTGGCTCAATGACCATCCCGAGTATTTTATTCACCAGACCTTGAGCACAGAGGAAGCCCAACTGCCGGACTCGGATCTGGAATGCCGCTATCCCGGTTACTTCGTCTACCGGACGCCTTTCTATCCGCAAGGGAACACCCGGGCCCCCCGAACGATTATGGTCGCCTATGGGAAAGATCCCTACTTTTACCCCTGGATTGATACCGCTCAACTGGATTACGCACAACCCAGCCTGCGCCGCCGGATGATCGATGTCCTCTCGCAATGGGCGAAAGTCGCCGACGGGGTCCGCTGCGACATGGCGATGCTGGTCCTGCGCGAGCAAATCAAGGTCCACCGGCACCCGGAGATGAACTGGGACACCTTCAACCGCCTGATGCCGGAAGAGTTCTGGACCGAGGCCATTCGCCGGGTCAAGCGGATTAACCCGTCCTTTGTCTTTATCGCTGAAACGTATTGGTCCATGGAAGGCCATCTGCAACATCTGGGCTTTGACTACACCTACAACAAACCGCTCTACGAAGCCATGTGTCATACGTTCCACTCCGGTCACGCCGAAGGCCTGTTGAATTTCTTGCGGGTCCTGGGAACTGACTTCCTGAAGAAAGGCGTGCATTTTCTCGAAAATCACGATGAAGAGCGGGCGATGAACATACTCGGCGAAGATCGCCAACGCGCGGCCGCCACCATGCTGAGCACGCTTCCCGGGATCGCACTCATTCATCAGGGACAGATGGAAGGCAAACGGGAACGCCTGCCGGTTCAACGCGTCGTTCCACTCCACCAGGAAGCCGTGAACACCAAACTTCAAAGTTTTTACTCGCGTCTTCTGGAAGTCACGTCCCTGCCGGTTTTCCGCAACGGGCGCCTGCACGTGCTCTACAGCAACAACCCGGCCTTCGTGACCTACACCCGGACCAATGATGAGATGCAGGCACTGGTCGTCATCAATTCATCGAACCGGTACCAGAAAGGAAGCGTGTTTCTGAATCCGGGGCTTAAGTTGAAAACCGGCGCTCCTTACAAGCTCTACGATCTTTTTTATGAATTAAAAACCTTGGACGTCCGCCGCCATCCCTCCATACAACCCAGCTACTGTTACCCGGCCGCCGCCCTGATCAATCAAGGACTTTACGTGGAACTGAATGCGCATGACGCGCACATTTTTCTCTTCGAACCCCGCACGTCCTACAAAGCCAAGGAAAAGTTCCATCAACTCCTGCGGGGTCTTAACCAGGAATGGCCGCTGCCGCGCGTCGCCAGACGTCTGCTGGGCCCGGCGCTCATCCGCTCGACGGATCAAGCCCTTCACGAGGCGACCTCTCCGGAGAACCGATAGCGCCAGATCGAACCCGCTTTGCCCGCCAACCCTGCGCCCCGCTTTCATCGGCGGGGCCTGCCTTTTTGAGCGCCCAGGCCGCGGTTTCGCGAATTACGGGGTGAGGATCCTTCGTGAGGTTCTGCAATTGCGGGATGAGGTCCGACCGCCGGAGATGAACAGCCGCCACACAAGCGTTTCTCAAAAGCCCATGCCGCCGGGCTCTCTTCAGGGACGTGCTCCCGAAGCGTTTTTCAAAGGCCTCATCATCCCGAATGTCCAGCAGGTCTTTTAAAGTCACCCTTTCAACACCACCAGTCTGAGAAAAATGCGTTTGTGTCGCTGCTTTTCGGCGGTTCTGCGGGCAAACCTCCTGACAGATATCACAACCGAAAATCCAGCCCTGCATCCGGGCCCGAAGCGCGGGCTCCAGAGATTCCTTCAATTCGATGGTCAGATAGGCGATACAGCGGCGGGCATCCAACACATGCGGTGAGGTAATCGCTTCGGTTGGACACGCGTCGATGCAACGCCTGCAGTTACCACACGATCGCGTATCCGGCGCATCCACGGGAAGATCTACGGTGGTCAGGACCACCGCCAGGAACACCCAGGATCCAAGACCTCGCGTAATGAGCGACGTATTTTTGCCGATAAAACCCAGCCCCGCCCGCTGAGCCAGCGCACGCTCCAGCAGCGGTCCGGTATCCACGCTGGTGCGGCACTCCGCCCCGGGGACCATCGCGCACACGTAACGCGCCAAACTGTCCAAGCGTTTCTGCATAATGGGGTGATAGTCCTTTCCCCACGCGTAACGGGAGATCTTTCCCTCCCGTGAGATGTCATTGCCCGAATAATAATCCATCGCCAGAACAATAACGCTTTTGGCCCCGGGTAAATGGTCTGACGGACGAGCCCGTCGGCGCGGATTACGCTCCAGATAGCGCATGGTTCCCGCCTTGCCCTCCGAGATCCAGCGTTCCAGATACGCGCCGGCATTCTCGAGAGATGCCGCGGAGGTCACTCCCATCCGGTCAAATCCAAGAGACCGGGCATAGGCCATGAGTTGGTCTTTAAGAGAAGACATGAACCTGAATCCCTCCTGAAAACATACCGTTCGTCATTCCCCGCGATCACTGGCGGGGAATCTATGGAGCTGTTTCAGCGATGATAGACCCCCGACAGAGACACTCGGGGGTGACGACCTCAATTAATGCCGGACCATCGTCAGGAAGTCATCGAGAGTTCGCGCCCGTAGAAAAGGGTTTTTGTTCTTTTCCTCACCGAGTGTCCGGCTGGGTACGGCACCGTAGTCATGGCCGGGATAAAGGAGGGTCGCCTCATCCATTTTTTTCAGCCGGGTGAGGCTTTCATACATATCGCGTGGATTTGAATCAGGAAGATCGCAACGCCCGATGGTCCCCACAAACAGCGTATCACCGGTCAAGAGAATCGGCTCATTTCCGTGGCGACGATCGATCCACCAGCACCGCGAATCCTTTGTGTGCCCCGGAGTCGGGATCGCTTGAATACGAATTTTCCCAACGATCACCTCCCGGGTGGTGTTCGCGACAACCGTGGCATGGGTCTGCACGACAAGTTCGTCCACCCCGTTCACGTGATCAAAATGCCCGTGTGTCAACAAGATGTAGGTAATCCGATAACCGTCCTGTTTGGCCTGCTGCAGAATAGCCGGAACATCCCATGCCGGATCCACGACAGCGGCTTCGTGCGTCTCCGGATCGCCGGCCAGGTAAACGAAATTTTCCATCGGTCCCAACAGGAGTTGTTTCAGGTAGAGAGACATAATCACCCTTCTGACAAGCCGTACCTTGTCGTCATTCCCCGCGGTCTCTGGCGGGGAATCTATCATTCAAACGAGATGATTGGATCCCCGGCCAGTGACTGCCGGGGATGACATACGGGTTTAATACAGCAAAAACGCTTTTCGGTCGGACAGAAATTGCTCGGCACTTTTATGGAAGACCTCCAGGATCTCCGCCGCCGGCCTGTTCTGCTGGTAGAGATGCTCGAAATCCTGTGATCCGGTCACCCGGGCGACTTCCAGCCATCGCAACTGAAAGTCTTTGGGAGACAATTCCCGCAGGAGGCACGCGATCTGGGCAAACAGGTCGACGGGCCGCACCTGCTGCGGATCGATCACGACGATGCGCACCCCGGAACACAAGCGACTTTCATAGAGATCCTTCTCTGGTGAGAAAATCGTCGGGAGAAATGTCACCCCCGGCAGCTTCAATTGATTCAGGCGCTCGGCCAGGAGTTTGCCGTTCATCCAGGGCGCCCCGATATGCTCAAAAGGCGTGTCCGTCCCGCGACCAACTGAAACGTTCGTCGCTTCAAACATGCCGATCCCGCTGTAGAGGAGCGCGGCAACGGGATTTTGAATATTGGGCGATGGAGGAATGAATGTCAACCCGGTTTCAGACCATGGTTCTTCCCGTTTCCAACCCGTGACCGGAATCACTTGAAGGTTGGCATTCAAATTAGCTGTTTTGTTATACCACCCGGCCAGCTCCCCCGCGGTAAAGCCATGGCGCACGGGAATACTGTAGTAAGCGGTGAAATGGCGGATGCGCGGATCCAGGACTTGTCCTTCGACGATGGCGCCTCCCAACGGGTTCGGGCGGTCCAGCACCATAAAGGTTATCCCGCGTTTGGCCACGGCCTCCATCGCCATTCCCATCGTGGCGAGATACGTGTAATAGCGAACCCCCACATCCTGCATATCGAAAATCAGAACATCCATCGCATTGAGCATCTCCGGAAGCGGACGCTGGGTCGCCCCATAAAGGCTGTAGACGGGAAGATGGATTTTCGGGTCAACGGTATCCCCGATCGGCTGGCCATGTTCGCTCGTGCCGCGAATCCCATGCTCAGGAGAGAACAGCGCAATCAATTTCACGCCGGGCACTTTGGCTAACAGGTCGGCGGTGCTTGGCCCCCGGGACGACACACCGGTCTGGTTGGTAATGAGCCCCACCTGCTTCCCCTTCAAAGGAGCAAATTGTTGATTTTTCAGATTATCGATACCGAAAAGGACGGGGGTTTTTTCAACCGGCGCCGCGGCAGCAGGAGAGGAACCCATCAGGAAGGTCAGAGAAGCGATAGTGATGACAACGATCGTGCGCACGAGTCTATTATAACCCGAAGCTTCGGTTCGTCCGAATTCTTCGAATGGATTTATCTCTGCCGTCATCCCCCGCGGACTCTGGCGGGGGATCCAGACATGGACGTAACGGCTGCTTGGACCCCCGACAGAGACACTCGGGGGTGACGATCACAAAGGCGCTCGGGGTGACGACGTAAGGTGACCTCGGGGGTGACGTCAACAAAATGTTTCCGGTTAGGTCGGCAGGCTTCGGAGCGTGAGCAGCCAGCGAAGCTCATGGTCCAGATCGGATAAGGATCGATAGCTCATCTCAGCCAGCGAACGGTTGGCCAACAAAATGTCCGCGCCTCGATTGCGCCAGGCGTCCGAAGCGCTTTGGGAGATGACCTGGAGAAGCTGCCTGAAATTCCCCATCGCGTGGTACTGTTTCCGATCGCCCAGGATGGAATAATCCAATTGCCGCCCATCCAGGCGATAGCGAGCGTCGGGCAAACGGGTTATCAAATCCAGATAGACATGCGTTTCCGAATGATGCTGCTTCGTCTCAACGGTTTGTTTTTTGGGACCGATGGATAGGGGAAGGCCTGTGGCCAGAAAAACTCCGGCGCTGGCCACGCGCTGCCCGATGCTGGGCCCCTCCTGGCGGGTCACGGTGGTTGTGGAATCCTCCTCGAACACGCACGCCCCGAGCAGCCAGAGGTCTTTCATCGGAATATCCAAGGCGTGGCCCCCGGCCGGCGTTACGGTGAGATGGTCTTTGGAAAGGACCAGCTGTGAAACAGAAACAGCAGACGGCGGCGAGACCACTTGAGAGGGATTGACCATCCGAACAACCACTCCCAGCGTAGTAAATTGATTTTCCCACTCAACAGCCACACCCTCATCGACAGCCTCTATGATGAGACCCCACTGCGTGCGGGCCTGTTGAGCCGCATCGGCCAACGGGATCCGGCGGATTTTTGAGAGGGCTTGAGCAACCTTGGAGAAATCGAGAGCGTGCGGGTCGGCCAGTAAGATGGCCTTCATGAAGCCTGCGGCCGGGAACGTCGATGAATCTTTTGAATCAGCTCCTTCGCCCGTTTGGACATGACAGGATCCGTTCCTTCCGCCAGCGGCTGAAGCGCGGGGAGCGCCTCCGGCCCGATGGTGAGGATGGCCTTGGCCGCTTCTTCGCTCAAAACGGTGTAAGGATCATTCAGCTCCTGAACCAGTCCGGGAAGGCCGGGTAATCCCAGTTCCCCCAGAGCTTGAATCGCCTTCTGCCGAAGCGCGGGGTTGGGATCCTTCAAAACAACGGCTAATTCCGCGGCCGCCGCACCCGGCGCTTCACGCATGGCGCCCAGGCTTTTGATCGCTGCCGCACGAATGTCCGGCTGCGGATCGCCTAAAGCCACCTTCAAGATGGCCAGTCCGGCATCCGACGACTTGGAAAGAAGGCCGGCGGCCTCGACCACCCGAAGACGGACAGCGGGGCTGGTATCTCGGATTGAATTCTCAAGGACCGGCATCGCTTCCTGGATGGGGATATCCGACTGACCCAAAAGAGCGATGATGTCCTGCCGTACGTTTTCATCCGTTTCATGCAGGGCCCGGATAAATCCGGGCATCGATTCCGGGCTGCCCTTTCCGATTTGAGCCAGGGCCCGGTCCGCTTTCGCCCGAACGACCGCTTCTTTATCGTTGCGTTCGATCATGACGAGCGGACCCAAAGCGGCTTTGGCTCCGGACGCGAGCTGCCCGAGCGCATCGATCGCCGCCGATCGCACCCCTTCATCCAGATCATCCAGAGCCGCCAGAAGAGCTGGGATCACAGTCGCCGGGAGCGGTTGGATTTGGCTGAGAGCCGTGGCCGCATCTGCCCGCAAAAACACGCTCTCGTCGCGCTTCAACTCCAGGAGAAGCGGGGAAACCGCCTCCGGCCCGCACTTTCCTAACGTGACAATCAGAATTTTTCGATGCGCTTCCGGTTCCCGGCGAAGCGCCTCCGAAAGGGCCGGCACCGCGTCAGCGCCCAGCTGGATTAACGTAATTTCCGCTGCCGTGCGGACGTCCGGCTGGGCATCTTTCAGCAAATCCACCAGAGTGGGGGCCGCTCGCTTGGCGTTTGGCCCCAAACGCCCCAGGATTTCAGCGGACCGCTGACGCACGAAGAAGTTCGAATCCCCCAACGCTTTCTGGAGCGGTTTGACCGCGCCAGGCCCTATCTTGATAAGGGCTTCGGAAACCATGGGATAAACAGCGGGGTCGTCATAGCGCAGGGCTTCGACGAGATCAAAAACCACGCCTTCCGCTGCCGGCCCCAGGCGGGAAAGCACCCCCGCGGCCTGGCGCGCGGAAACCGCATCCTTATTCAACGGCTGGGCCAAAGCCAGCGCCAGCTGTTTCCTTTCATCCAAAGACAACCGCTCGATCTCGCTCAGCGCCTGGTTTTCAGTATCGGAATTACCCGACAGCAACCGCTCACGCCATCCCGCCGCATTAAAGGAAGCCGCCAGAACGGACCCGCAAAAACCAATCAAAAATAAAGTTTGAACATGAAATCTTCTCATGGATTGCTATCATACAATTTCAGTGAGAGACCTCATGCGACTGGACTCCTCCAAAATCTGGACCCTTCTGGCCATTCTCTGGCTTCTGGCTTTCGGTTATGAAACCGTTCTCATCGCCCGGCAGATCGCGGCCTGGTGGAGCACGCACGAACGCGTTGAAAGGGTGACCCGGCTTCTCCAGGAGAATGCCGGCGAAGTCATCCGTCTGACCCGCGGCATTCGGGATCAATCCGATGAAATCACGTTTCTCCAGAAACTGATCGATGTCATCCCTCAGGAAAAAGGGTTCGTCCGCACGCAGCGGGCCATCGCCGATGAAGTCAACACCCTGCGCGTCAAAATCGGAAGGCGAATTCATGACGATCTTCATATCCTGGTCGACACCCGCGCCAACAAACTCTATGTCAAAAAGGGACTTGGACTGCTCTGGCAAGCGGACTGTTCCGTGGGTCGCGGCGGGTTTTTGAAGGATAAGGTCACCGGCCGGCGGTGGGAGTTTGTCACCCCGCGCGGACAGTTTGAGATCCTGGGTAAAATCGAAAAACCGATCTGGACCAAACCGGACTGGGCGTTTGTCGAAAACGGTGAAATCATCCCCCCTCCTGATGACCTCAAACGACAGGTCGAAGGGGAATTGGGCGCTTACGTTTTGAATCTGGGCGACGGGTATCTCATCCACGGAACGAAGAACGAGGCGTTACTCGGCCGATCCGTCTCTCACGGCTGCGTCCGCCTGGGAGCGGAAGACTTAAAACGGCTTTACGAAACCGTGCCGCGCGGCGTACGCGTTTACATCTACTAATGAATTTCAACCGCTTCTTTTATCGGCTCCAGGAACCCACCCGGTTTTGGCCTATTTTGCTTGTCGCTCTCCTGATTCTGGGAGGGTTGTCCGGCTTTCGTCAATGGTTGGACCGGCAGGTGGCGGCTGAACGGATGGCATTCGATGAACTCTCCCGCCAGGTGGAACCGCTCGCCCAAACGCTGGACAGGGACCGGTCGCTGTGGGAGCTGAAAATCCGGGACGTGGCGCAGCTGAAGGCCGGTTTTTCAGATCAGGCGCTCAACCGGAAAACGCTTTTTGAAACAGGGCTTTCTCTGCAGGAAGAACGCCGGCTTCTGGAGAAGCAATTGGAGATCATCACCACCTACCTGACCGTCGATCCGGCGCTGCAGCGCGTATTTCTGATGCAGGGAGAACAACCCCTGGAAAGCTATCCGATTGATTACCTCCCGCCGCGGGCTTTCCCTGTTGAAAACACGCTCGTTGCTCCGGCCACCGGCCAAACGGTTGCGGTCTCCAGCACCAGCGTCGTGTTACCGGCTTTTGTGCGGATTATTTCCAAAGAACGCTTCGCCAACCCCGAACGCGGGCATTCAGAGCAGGTCAACGGCCAACTTCAGTACAATCCGCCCCAGGTCGGAACGTCTATCCGGAGCAACGCGCTCGGACAGTACGTCATTTTTACCAACAGCAAACTGATTCTTCACGGTCCACCGCTCAATGAGCAGGACCACGAGAAATTTCCCCACATCTGCCTGGGCTTGAACCTGGATGCCGCACGCCGGCTCTACCAGCACAGTTTTATCGGCACAAAAATTCTTCTCAAATCCGCTATCGCGGCGAATACCCCACCCCATTAACATGCTACCGGACGGCCGATGGAACTGACGAATTGGTTTCTCGGACGGACGAATCTGACCTGGCCGGACGGGATCGTCCTCTTGGGCCTTCTGATTCTGTTGGTGGGCCTCAGTTATTGGGTCGGCGGAGGTCAGACGAATACCCAGGATTTCTTCCTGGCCCGCCGAAAAATCCCGGGGTGGGCCGCCTGCCTTTCCTTCGTCGCGACCGAAGTCAGCGCCGTCACAATCATTTCCGTTCCGGCAACAGCCTATATGGAAAACTGGGAATACGCCCAGTTCTTCATCGGCTCCTTTGCCGCACGCGCGGCTATCGCGTATTACTTTATCCCCGCCTTTTACCAGTTTAACTGTGTCACGATTTACGAATTTCTCAAGCATCGCTTCGGGCCGGCCACCCAATACACCGCCACCCTTTTCTTTTTTGTGACGCGGTTGCTCGGCTCCGGCGTCCGCCTGATGGCGGCCTCTCTGGCGGTCTCGGTGCTCCTGGGCTGGAAAATTATGCCGGCCATTCTACTTTTTACGCTGATCAGCGTGGTCTATATCATTTACGGAGGAATCCGATCCGTGGTCTGGACAGGGGTCCTGCAGGCGGGTGTTTTCATTCTGGCCGGCATCGCCGCGATTGTTTACTTATTGCTGCACATTTCCGGTGGATGGCACGGGGTCATGGCCATCGCCGGGGCGGCCGGCCATCTGCAGATCTTCAATTGGGGACCTTCTCCGGCTGACCCGCATTTCTGGAGCAAATTAATTTCTGATCCGAACATCATCTGGATCGCTGTCTTGAACGGATTCTTCGGCTCCATGGCGGCCTTCGGGACCGACCAGGAACTGATGCAGCGGCTCCTCACCGTTGAGACACGGCGGGAAAGCCAGAAGACCCTGATTCTGACTCCCTTCGTGTCATTCTTTGTGCTGTCCATTTACCTCGTTGTCGGCGCATGTCTCTATACGTTTTACGCGCAGAATCCGTCACTTCCACTTCCAGATAAATTGGATGCCATCCTGCCTCATTTTGTCGGCCATTCGATGCCGGCGGTCCTGCGCGGTCTGCTGCTCTCTGCGATCGTCATGGCCAGCATTGACTCCCCCCTGACCTCCTTGACCGCTTCTTTTGTGACCGACATCTACCGGCCGCTGGTTCATGCGTCAGCCGATGAGAGACACTACCTGCGGGTATCGCGAATCAGCGTGGCGCTCTTTGCGGTGCTTCTGGCCCTGATTGCCTACGCGTTTAGTTTTTTCCAGAAAATTCTCTGGCTGGCGTTCAAGATCGGCGGGATCACGTTTGGTTCACTGCTGGGGGTCTTTTTATTGGGTCTTCTCACCACACGACGGAGCAACCGGGCCAACGTCGTTGGCATGACTCTGATGGCGGTGATCAATATGGGACTGCTGACACTCTCAGAGAAAGGGATTTTTCCGCTCGGCTGGACATGGCTGGTTCTGATCGGAACCGCCGGAACCTTCCTGATCGGTTATATCCTGGGCCCTACGATGGAGAAGGAGACGTAGGCGGGGCGCCGCGCAGGGCGCGAACGATCTCCATGTTTTTTTGAACCTGAGTGGCCATGTCGGCGAATTGTTTGGCGACTTCGCTGAAATGGCTGCGATCGAGCAGGTACGTGGAGCAATCCGTTTCCGCCTTGATCATCGCCGATGCCGGCGACTCTTCAAACATGGAACGTTCTCCGAAAACAGTCGGAGCTTCCAGAAGGACCAACCGCTTCTTTTCATTCTGAATACGCTTCCAAACCCCGACGCTGCCTTTGGCCAGGATGTACAGCGTCTTATTAATCTCCTGGTCCATCATAATGACTTTTCCTTTAAGGAACTCCCGTGCGTCGAGTTTGGCGGCCAGCGACTGCAGAGATTCCAATGAACAACCCGCGAATAACGTCAGGTTCTTAAGAACCTCGATAGCGCGCAGCTGCTGTTCAGGCTTAAGACTCACTCAGGGCCTTTCCTAAAAATCCTTTTGTTTTGGCTAACCGCTGCAGCGCCTGAGGACGAGTTAAATGACCACGCGACATCAGGATGCCGACTTTGACCTGGCCGCGGGCCTCTTGAAAGAGTCGTTTGGCGCGCGCGTCAGAAACTCTCCCCAGAAGCTTCAAAAAACGAATGCCCCGCGCCACCAGCTTCTTCGATTTTGGCTGAAGATCCACCATGTAGTTCCGATAGACCTTTCCCAAACGAACCATGCAGGCGGTCGTCAAAATATTGAGCGTCATTTTACAGGCGGAACCGGCTTTCAACCGGGTGGAACCGGTCAACACTTCGGGGCCTGTATTCAGAAGGATGCGGATATCCGCTGCAGCATTCACCGAGTGTTTATTGCAGGTGACGAGAATGGTCCGCGCTTTCCTCTGCCGGGCGGTCTGCAGGGCGGAACGGACGAACGGGGTTACGCCGCTGGCCGCAATACCGACCACAACATCGCCTTTACGGACAGCTCGCCGGACAGCCGCTGCAGCAGCCGATTCCGAGTCTTCCGCGCCCTCTTTGGACCGGAACACAGCGGACCGACCACCCGCCATGATGGCCTGCACCAGATTTGGGGATGTATTAAACGTCGGAGGACACTCCGCGGCTTCGATCACACCCAGGCGGCCGCTCGTTCCGGCCCCAACCAAAAAAAGCCGGCCGCCGAAGCCGAGGCTTCGCACGATCAGATTCACGGCGCTCGCGATGTTTAGCCTGGCTTGCGACACCGCCTGAAGCACCTGCCGGTCTTCCCGGTTCATTAGTTCTACAATTCCAAGCGCGGAAAGCGCGTCTAGCTTTTTAGAACGCGGATTCACCGTCTCCGTCGAAATTTTGGCGTAATCAATTCGTTTGTTCACGGTTTTCAGCATACCAATTTCGCCAACGTCTGTCATCGGAAAGGCAGGCAATGAATATTTTGCATACCAAATCCATCCAACATGTAGGGGCGGGGCACCGACCCCGCCCGTCATTGGAGGAAAACAATATGTCAAACGTGTTCGTCCCCAACCGCCAATCCATCCGATTGCCGGGATACGATTACACGTCACAAGGCATTCATTACGTCACGATGTGCACACGGGATCATTTAAACCTGTTTGGAATCGTCAAGAACGAGGAGATGCAATTATCACCCGTGGGCGAAATGATCAATCTAGCCTGGCGCGGAATCACCATGTATGCCCCGCGTATCTCCCTGGATGAATTTGTTGTGATGCCCGATCATCTGCATGCGATTATCGTCATTGGACCGGATCTTGATGGCGGGTTAAATCATGATTTCGGGCAGGGACGGTGCCCTGCCCCTACCGCCGCGATTTCGTTGCCCTCGATTGTTCGACGATTCAAATCATGGACAACACATCAATATCGAAAAAACATATGGCAACGCAATTATTACGAACACATCGTCAGCGATGAGAACGATTTAAACCGCATTCGAGAATACATCAAGGACAACCCGAAGAATTGGGAAAAGGAAAAATAGAATTTTCTCCACGGCGACAAATAACTCACCTTCCCGCGCGGCCTGGCCCCAACCAAATTCACTCTGCCCCAACAAACCGCTTAATTTCCTCCGTTGTGACAGTCACCTTTCGGGCAAAAAGCGGCAGGGGGCGGAGGACGTCTCGGAAAGTGTCAAACCCCGGACTCCGGCGAATTCCACCATTAAGTGCAACAGAGGGCATTGAAGGCCTCCCCTGAGGTTCGGAATTTAAGACATTTTCTGGGACGATCATTGAGCCAATGTTCGATCTGTTGAAAACGCTCAGGCGTGATGGAATCGAGTTTTGTCCGTTTCGGGACAAACCGACGAATCAAGCCATTGGTGTTTTCGACGGTTCCCTTTTCCCAGCTGTGGTAAGGCTGACAGAAATACGAAGACATGGCGAAGTCATCATTGAGCACGGCGTGTTCAAAGTTTTCCAGGCCATTGTCGTAGGTAATGCTGAGCCGGAGGTGAGCGGGAACGCTCGTGAAAAGACCAGTGAGTGCGGCGCGAGAAGCTGGGGCGGTTCTATTGGGGATGACTCGCAGTTTGCTGTAGCGGGTTTGACGTTCGACCAGGACTTGGAGCGCGGGTTGCCCTGGACCCACGATCAGATCGGTCTCCCAATGACCGGCTTCGGAGCGGGTATTGGCGGCCTCCGGACGCTCGAGAAGGGGCACGCGTCCAGGGATGCTGCTATAGCGACGATAGGGACGGTAGCGCCTGGGCCAGCGTTTGGGATGGGCCCGGACGAGGCATCCGATGAGGTCGGGACGTTCGCTGTAGATCCACTGATAAATGGCTTCGTATCCGATGGAGGCCAGATCCTTGCGATGCTTGGTGATGCGACCGGCAATCAGTTCGGGAGACCAGCCTTTGTTGAGCATCTGCTCGACCTCATGGCGTAAGACATGGCTTTTCAGGCGCATGCGCTTGTGGCCGGTCCGCAGGCGAACTTGCGATTGATCGTGGGCATGCCCAGCGAAGTAACCTCTTATCGACCGGTTACGCTTGAGTTCGCGGGACAAGGTCCCGATGGAGCGGTTCAGACGACTGGCGATCTGTCGCAGAGTCAGGCCACGACTTCGATAGACAGCCAGATGATCTCGTTCTTTATCAGACATATGTGTGTAGGTCATACCTGCCCATTGTAGGCCAGGCCTTCATACCGTCACTGTGTTGCACTAGCATATGGAACTTCGGGGTAATTGAAACCTTGTCTGACGGAGGGCTCAGTTTGCTATTATATACGCGCTGAATATTTATGGGCTGTTAACTCAGCGGTAGAGTGCCATCCTCACACGATGGAAGCCGTGGGTTCGAATCCCTCACAGCCCACCATTTAATTATGAATGACTCTATTAAGCATCTCTTAGCGCTTCAACAACAGGATTTGGAACTGGACCGGCTGCGCGCCGAAGCCGCGGCGATTCCGGCAAAAGTTCTGGCCCTTCAAGCCGAGATCCAGTCCAACAAGACGGTTCTGGAAAACGCTAAGAAAGAAGTGATACAGCTCCAGTTGTCTCGCAAACAAAAGGAGTTGGATCTGGAGGCGCAGGAAAGCGCGATCCGAAAGCACTCCACGGATTTGAACGCCGTCAAGACCAATGACGCCTACCGGGCGCTTTTAGGGGAAATTGAGAAAGCGAAAACTGATAAATCCGCTCTCGAGGATTTGATTCTTCAGATTATGGATCAGACCGACCAGGCCCATCGGGCGTGGAAGGAAAAGGAAATTTCCGCGAAGACTGTTGAGACGGATTTGCAGCGCCAGATCAGCGAACTGGAAGCCAGACAAAAACAGCTTGCCGAACACGTTTCCGCTCAACAGACGGAGCGGGAGCAGGCGGGTGCGGCTCTGGCTAAGAAACTCGTGGAACCATATGAACGTCTGCGCAAAAACCGGGCGGGTGCAGCGGTTGTGCCGATTCTCAAGGAACAATGCTCGGGTTGTCATATGAAGGTTTCTCAAAATTTGATCAACGAAGTCCGTCGCGGCCAAAAGCTCATGAGCTGCGAACACTGTTCCCGCATCGTCTTTCTCGAAGAAGCCCCTGCGCCGACAGACAGCGAGCAGCAAGCCGCCAACAGCAAGTAAGGAACATCCAAATAGATTTTGTCGTTGCGCAAGCTTGCCGTTTACCGCTGGCGGCTCGCTCAGCATGGTTCTTTGAAAGTCGCATTTGGAGCGCCGCCCTGTTGGGGCAGATCAGAGAGCAGAGATCAGGAGGCAGAGAGAAAAGGAATCGGTTTTATTAATACAGGCTTCCTTGTTCTTTCTGCTATCTGTTTTCTGATTTCTGCTCTGCCCCTAACGGGGAGGAAAGTCCGAACTCCAATGGGCAGGGTGCCGGTCGGTGCTCTAACGAGCGAAGGCCGGACGTCTAAGACAGTTCGAATGCATGGGACTGTACTGGATGATGGAAAGTGCCACAGAAAATAAACCGCCTGGAGGGCAATTCCTTGGGGTTGTAGGGGCGGACCGCTGTCCGCCCATCCTTTGAATGTCATGAAATTCAATGGATCATGGGCGCACATCGGTGCGCCCCTACATATCCAACGGATTGTCCTTCAGGTAAGGGTGAAACGGTGAGGTAAGAGCTTACCGGTTGCCAGGTGACTGGCAACGCACGGCAAACCCCACTCGGAGCAAGATCGTCCGCCACATAACTGGGCGGACGCCCGCCCGATGTGTGGCGGGCGAACCGAGGGAGAGGCGGCCCGCCTCGATAAACCTCAGGAGCATCGCCAAGAGGAATGGCGCTCACCCTATCATCCTTTGGGTGGTGGGGGACAGAATTCGGTGTATAGAATGCGGCTTTCAGGAAGAGACCCTCTCCGGTTTTCCGGAGGGGGTTTTCTTTTATGAAAAATGTCTATTTACCGTCGATAAATAATAATTTTATTCTCTTGACAGGTTTTGACGAGAGGGGTATACTGGTGCACGGTGGAGCAAAGTGGAGGAAAGTAGAATGTCGCTTTTTCTGGGCCAGTACGAACACGGCGTGGATGACAAGAACCGGCTTTTTCTGCCGGCGCGTTTTCGCGGCAAAAATGCCGCTTCGACGTTTATCATGACGCAAGGACTGGAACGCTGCCTGTTTCTGTTTCCGCCGTCCGCCTGGGAGCGTCTGGCCGCCAAACTGGATCACCTGCCGCTGGCCAACAAAGTGGAAGAACGGGCCTTTAAGCGCACCCTCCTTTCCGCGGCTTGCGAAGCGAACGTGGACTCGCAGGGACGGATTCTGCTCCCGCAACTCTTGAAAGACTATGCCGGGATCAAACGCGACGCCGTCGTGATCGGGGTGCTGCATCACGTGGAGATCTGGGCGAAGGAGCGCTGGCAGTCGTATCGTCAGAAAGCCCGCCGGAGTTTTGAGAAGGCCGCACCCCATTTGGAGTTATGATAATAGCCACGATGACTGATTCGCCTGTTTCATCCACCCACCGGCGCTGGGGACATGTGCCGGTGTTAGCCGCCGAGGTCGTGAAGGCGTTTGATTTCGGGCGCCCGGCCCTTGTGATTGACGGGACGCTGGGCGCCGGCGGTCACACGGAAGCCTTACTCGAACGCTATCCCGACATGCGGATTGTCGGGATGGATTGGGACACACTGGCGCTTTCGACCGCAGAGGAACGGCTCAGCCGTTTCGGGGAACGTTTCCAGTCGATTCAATCCAATTTCGCCGACCTGCCGGCGCGGCTGCCGGTCCTTTCTCCGTCGGGAATCGACGGCCTTTTACTCGATCTGGGGCTTTCGTCGCTTCAGCTCGAGGATGCTCAGCGCGGATTCAGTTTCCTGCGGCCCGGCCCTTTAGATATGCGGATGTCCCGTGAGCTGACCCAAACCGCCTGGGATGTCTTGCGCCAGTCTTCCGAGGAAGAACTGGCCCGGCTCTTCCGGACCTATGGGGAGGAAAAGCAGTCGCGCCGGATCGCATCCCTCCTCAAAGCAGCGCTGTCCAAAGGCGCGTTGGAAAACGATGCCTGGAAAGTGGCCGAGTTTATCCGATCGAACGCCCCTGCGCGGGGCGGACGAATTGATCCTTCGACGCGCTGTTTTCAGGCCCTGCGAATCGCCGTGAACCATGAACTGGAAAATCTGAAGGACCTGTTAGGACAGATGGAAAATGTTCTGGTTCCGGGCGGCCGGGTGGCCGTTATTTCGTTTCATTCCCTCGAGGACCGGCTGGTGAAACGCGCTTTTCAACAAGCGGCCAAGGGATGCATTTGCCCGCCGCAGGTTCCGCAGTGCGTTTGCGGCAAAAAACCGTGGGCCAGGCTTATCCCCCGCAAGGCCATTCAATCGACCGCCGACGAAATCGCCGGGAATCCGCGCGCGCGGAGTGCCCGGCTGCGTCTTTTAGAAAAACGATGAGATCCAAACAAGCCAATCGCGAAATGATCTTTTGGATCAAGATCGGCTGCGCCATTTTTGTCGCGATGTTTTTGACCGTCTGGGAACATGTGGAAGCCAATGTCCTGGCGCGAAAAACCGTACTCCTGCACAATGAAGTGGACCGCATCACCTACGAGAATGGCAAATTGCAGAACCAGATCTTCCAATGGATGTCTCCGACCCATCTGGAGGCCCTGGCCCGCCAGAAATTTGGCATGATCCCGCTGGAAAGTAAACACGTCATTGGAATTCAAAAGCCATGAGGATCCGCCGGTTGTGGGTCGCAAGCGTTTTGTCACTGGCCGCCTTCGTCCTGATTGTGACCCGTTTGGGCTATTTGCAGCTGTACTGCCATGCCGCCCTTCTTCAAAGGGCGAATCGGGAACACGCGCGTCAGCACGTGGACGATCGTTTGCCGCGCGGCGCCATTCTGGATCGATCCGGCGTGGTGCTGGCGATGAGCATCCAGGGAGGCGCTTGTTACGCGGACCCCCGGCGGGTGATGCGGGCGGATGAAACCGCGCGTCTCCTCTCTCCCATACTCCACATCCCGTCCAATGTTCTCCTGGGAAAATTGACTCAGAAGCGCCGTTTCGTCTGGCTGGCGCGCCGGCTGGATCCGGAAACGGTTCAGCACCTGCAGAACCTGCATCGTCCGGGAATATCGGTGGCTCCCGAACAGAAACGCTTTTATCCCGAAGACACTCTGGCTTCGCAGACCATCGGAGTGGTAGGCGATGAGCAAGAAGGACTCTCGGGTGTGGAATTGGTGGTCAACGGCTGGCTCAGCGGCCGGTCCACACCCTTTTTGTTCAAGCAATGGACCCTCGCCAAGCGTCCGGCGCATCCGCTCGCCGATCCCAGCGACCTGACGCCGCGCTCGATCGTGCTGACGCTGGATCGCCAGCTGCAGACGATCGTCGAGCAGGAACTGGCGGTTCAAATGCAGCTCTCCCGTCCGAAGAGCGGGACGGTGATCATCGAAGACCCGCAAACCGGTGAGATTTTGGCCATGGCCACAGCGCCTTCCTTTAATCCAAACCAATGGGGCGTACCGGGGAGCGCACAGCAGGAGAGTCCGGAACTGTTGTCCAATCCTGCCGTTGAGAAAATTATTGAGCCGGGCTCCACCTTCAAAATCGTGACCGCGGCGGCCGCGCTCGAGGAGAGGAAAGTCGCTTTGCACGACAACTTCTTTTGCGAAAACGGTTCCTGGCAGATTCCAGGCCGCCTCATTCATGACCACGAAAAAGAGGGCTGGCTGACCTTTACAGAAGTCATCAGCCACTCCTCCAATATCGGCACAGCCAAGGTCGCGATGCGTCTCGGCCAGACGGATCTGTACCGGTACGCACGCGCTTTCGGCTTCGGGATGCCCAGCGGCTGCGGTTTGCCTGGAGATGGCGTCGGTATTTTGAGACAACCCTCCCAGTGGCGGCCCTCGAGCCTGGGAACCATTTCATTCGGCCAAGAGGTTGGCGTGACGCCGCTGCAGATGGTCAATGCCTACTGCGTCATCGCCAATGGCGGCACCCTGCTTGAGCCGCGTCTCTATAAAGGATTCGTCGACGATGATGGAACGTATCAGGAGTGGCAGGCGAATCAACCGGTCCGCCGGGTGATTTCAACCAAGACGGCCCAAACGATGCGCCAGATTCTCCAGGAAGTTGTCGCCAACGGCACCGGAAAAGCGGCCCAGGTGGCCGGTCTGCCCGTTGCTGGAAAGACCGGCACCGCTCAGAAAATCGATCCCCTGACCCGTCAGTATTCCTCCAGCCGGTATCTGGCTTCGTTCTGTGGTTTTGCTCCGGCCGAGCATCCCCGGATTGTGATTGGTGTTTTCCTCGATGAACCACAGAACGGTTACTGGGGGGGGTCGGAAGCGGCACCTCTCTTCTCCCGCATCATGAGGAATGCGGCCTCCACCCTCCATTTTCCGAACACTCACTCCGGTCCCCTCCTGATCTCTCGAACGATTATCCGGATGTAAGATGTCAAAAACCCTCTCCTCCATCATTGACCATTTGCCTGCCCGCGTGAGCGGGAAAACCGATATCCTGATCGACGACATTGTTTTTGATTCCCGCCAGGTGAAGCCGGGGTCTCTCTTTGTGGCCATCCGAGGGGCGCATGAAGACGGTAACCGTTTTATCCCGGCGGCGATCGCCGCCGGTGCCCGTGCCATTGTCAGCGATCAGGAACCCCTTTCCGCCGCCGTCCCATGGATCCGGGTGCCGGATGCGCTGGCCGCGCTGAGTCCCCTCTCGATTCGTTTCTGGGATGATCCCTCTCGCCGGCTGAAAATGGTCGGCATCACCGGGACCAACGGCAAAACCACGATCACGTATCTTTTGGAATCCGTCTTTCAGGCCGCCGGATGGAAAACCGGAGTCATGGGGACCATCAATTACCGCTTTGGAAAAGACCTGATCCCGGCGCCGAACACGACCCCGTTTGCCAGTGAGGTTCAGCGCTTCCTGGCTCGCATCGCCGAGGCCGGCGCGCAGGCGTGCGTCATGGAAGTTTCGTCGCATGCGCTTTCCATGGGCCGAGTTGAAGGGGTTGATTTTGACGTAGCTGTCTTCACAAACCTCACCCAGGATCATCTCGATTACCATCGAACCATGGAGGAGTATGGGTCAGCCAAAACCAGGCTGTTTGCCTCCCTGAATCCGCAATCGCCCAAATCGACACCCAAGCGCGCGGTCATCAATTTTGATGATCCTCAGGCCAGCCGCATGGCGGAGGCGTCCCGCGTTCCAATCTTGCGCTACCGCCTCAACGGGCCGGCGGATATTTTTGCCCAGCGCCTTTCATCCGACGCAAACGGGAGCCGCTTTGAGGTCCACAGTCCGAAGGGAACGTTTCAGGTGAAACTTCCGTTATTGGGAGAGTACAACGTCATGAATGCGCTGGCGACGGTGGGCGCGGCTTGTGCGCTCGATCTTCCGGCCCCGGCGATCCAGACGGGTCTTCAAAACGTGCCTGGTGTTCCGGGCCGGGTGGAGCGAATCCTGGCCGGACAACCGTTTACGGTTGTCGTGGATTATGCGCATACCGAAGATGCCCTGCGAAAAGTGATGGCCACCCTCAAACGCTTGAATCCCAAACGACTGATTACTGTTTTTGGCTGCGGGGGAGACCGTGACCGCACCAAGCGGCCTCTGATGGGGGAAGCGGCGGCCGAACTCAGCGATGAAGTGATCGTGACGTCGGATAATCCGCGCAGCGAAGACCCGGGTCGCATCGCGCTCGATGTGGAGGTGGGACTGCGCCGAAAGCCTTCGGCCCGGTATCAGATTATCCTTGACCGCGAAGAGGCGATTGCCCAGGCCATCCGTCTGGCACGGCCCGGAGACATCCTGCTGATCGCCGGAAAAGGCCATGAACATTATCAGATTATCGGAACACGCTCCATTCCGTTTGACGATCGCGAGGTCGTCCGACGAATCCTTTCGGGCGCTTCCCAGTCATCGTGACGCTCACCCTCCGTCAATTTCTCTCGGCCACAAGCGGGTCCCTGATCTCCGGAACGCCGGATCAGCCGGTAGGACCGGTTTCGATTGACAGCCGCACCCTACGCTCCGGCCAGACGTTTATTGCGCTGCAAGGTCCTCACTTTGACGGGCACGACTATCTGCGCACGGCCGCGGACCGGGGGGCTTCGCTTCTGGTCATTCAGACGCTGGATGCGCGGGCCGATTTCCGGCCGATGCATATTCCGGATCTGATTCAAGTCCCGGATACGCTCAAGGCACTCCAGCAGTGGGGACGTTTTGTCCGGCAACAAACACCGGCAACCGTCATCGGGGTGACCGGCAGCAACGGCAAAACCACGACCAAAGAGATGCTGGCCGCCATTCTCCGGCGCTCCGGCAAAACGCTGGCCACGCGCGGCAATCTCAACAACCATATCGGCCTGCCCCTCATGTTGACGGAGTTGGAGCCGGACCATCGTTTTGCGGTCATTGAAATGGGAACCTCAAGAAAGGGCGACATGGCGGTGCTGGTGGAGGCGGCTCTTCCGCGCGTCGGGCTGATCACCAATGTCGGCAAAGATCATCTGGCCTTTTTGGGGTCGCCGGAGGGCGTTCTGGCCGAGAATCGACTGCTCTATGACCGGCTGCCGGCAGACGGGATCCGTATTGTGAATTTGGATGACCCTCTCTTAAAACCCCTGGCCACGCAACTCCCTGGGAGAGTCATCACCTACGGCAAGGATTTGAACGCGCAGGTGCGCGCCGAAGCGGTCGTTCCGGGCACCCCGCTTCGCTTAACACTCGTGCTGGAAGGAGAACCTTACCCGGTCACGCTGCAGACCTCCGCAACGATTCAGGTTCTCAATGCGCTGGCCGCCGCGGCCACCGCGCATGCGTTGGGCATTCCTCCGGCGGATATCCTGACCGGATTGGCGTCGTTCAAAGCCGCTGCTATGCGCTTGCAGGTCCATGAACAACCCAACGGTAGCCTGTTGGTGAATGATGCTTACAACGCTAATCCTTCGTCGATGCGGGCGTCGATCGCCAGCTTTTGCGAAACCTATTCGGACCGCAAACGCTGGGTCGTGCTGGGCGACATGCGGGAACTCGGCGTCCTGGCCCGGCAGGAACATGAAGAGCTGGGACACTGGCTCGCGCTGCAGCCGCTGGAGCGGGTCTGGCTCTACGGGCGCGACACGCGGTTTATTGAATCCGCCTTACGATCCGCAGGAACGCGAATGGCGGTTGATCGCTTCCGGAAAAAACGTTATCTTATCGAAGCGCTTCAACGGTCGCTGGAACATGAGCGGCCGGCTGTTTTGTTCAAGGCTTCCCGTAGCATGCAACTGGAAAAGGTGATCGAGCCTTTATTATCCGATTCGGTGAAGCCATCACCCCCGAGTGTCTCTGTCGGGGGTCCATCATGATGTTAACGACTCATTAGATCCCCCGCCAGTGACTGCGGGGGATGACGACAAGGGGTCCTAATGCTTTATTACGTTTATCTTTTCAAATCATCCTTCTCGCCGCTCAACGTCTTCCAGTACATCACCTTCCGTTCAGCCGGAGCGTTTCTCACCGCGCTGGTCATTAATTTTCTGGTGGCCCCGGCGATTATCCGCTGGCTGCGCGCCCAACGGGGGCATCAGGTCCGTGCCGAGGTCCCGGCCCAGCATAAGGTGAAAACCGGTACCCCGGCCATGGGCGGAATCATCATTTATCTGTCGATGATCGGTTCCTGTTTGTTATGGGCCCGGCTGGATGACCGGTTTGTCCTGCTGCAGTTTGTCTGTTGCACCGTGCTCTTTTTGATCGGCTATACGGACGACTACCTGAAAAAGCTGGAAGGGCGCAAGGACGGCCTGAACCCGAGCGTCAAAATGTCCGCCCAGTTGCTCCTCGGGCTTTTTATAGCCGGTTATCTCTACATGAATCCGCCCAACCTCTCATTCCCCTCGCACTTGAGCGTGCCTTACTCGAAAGAATGGGTGATCAACCTGGGGATTCTGTATATCCCGTTGTGCATGATGGTCCTGGTCGGATCCTCCAATGCGGTGAACCTGGCCGATGGTCTGGACGGTCTGGCCTGCGGCACGCTTATTTTTTCCGCGCTCACCTATCTGGTTTTCGCTTATCTGGCCGGCAACGCGCGTTTTTCCGAGTACCTTCGGATCATGGCGGTTCCTGGCGCTGGCGAGTTGGCCGTTGTACTGGCGGCGATGGTCGGTGCCTGTTTGGGATTTCTCTGGTACAACGCTTACCCTGCCGAGATTTTTATGGGTGATACCGGGTCCTTATTTCTGGGCGGATCGATCGGTCTGACCGCGCTCTGCGTCAAACAGGAGCTGCTATTGGTCATTGTGGGCGGCATCTTTGTGGCCGAGGCTCTTTCCGTGTTAGCCCAGGTCTATTCCTTTCGCGTGCATAAACGCCGTATCTTCAAGATGGCTCCGTTGCATCACCACTTTGAACTGATCGGCTGGCCCGAAACAAAAGTCACGATCCGTTTCTGGATCATCGCCATCGTCCTCGGACTTGTGGCGCTATCCTCACTCAAACTACGGTAATCCGGTATGTCCACTGACTTCAAGAACCGCCGTGTCGGTGTGCTCGGCGCCGGCAAGTCAGGACTGGCGGCTGCGGCTCTCCTGAAACGCCTGGGGGCGGACGTGCTTCTCAGTGATCAGGGGAAGATAGCGGGCGAGATTCCCAACGGGATTGCCGTCGAAGAAGGGGGACACTCATCCCGCTTGCTCGAGACCGATCTCCTGATCCGAAGCCCCGGCGTCCCCGGTCATTTGCCCCTTCTTGAAAAAGCGTCTCAGCAGGGAATCCCCGTCTGGAGCGAGATGGAACTGGGTTACCGGCAGATCCTGCCTGCCGGCAGGCAGGCCCGATACCGTGAGCTGATCGCCATTACCGGCACCAACGGCAAGACTACCACCACCACACTCGTCGGAGAATTCTTCAAGGCCGCGCGGCGCCACACGCTTGTCGGTGGAAATATCGGAACACCCCTCTCCTCGCTTGCGCTGCGTTCGACCACTCAATCCGTCCTGGTCCTGGAAATTTCCAGTTACCAGTTGGAAAACATTGAGACGTTCCACCCGACGATCTCCGCCATTTTAAACATTACGCCAGATCATCTGGAACATCATGGAACCATGCGGGCATACGCCGCAGCCAAAGGAAGGATTTTTGAGAACCAGACTTCCGAGGATGTGTGCATTCTGAATGCCGATGATGCCTGGTGTCGGCGTTTGGCCCGGCGTTGCCGCGCCCGCGTGTTCCTCTTTAGCCGCCAACGGACCTTATCTCAAGGGATCTATTTGGATCAGGGCGCTCTGGTGCTTCGGTGGAAAGGCCGCTGCACGCGTTGGGAGTTTAAAACCCTTCTGCCAGGTCCCCACAATATTGAGAATATTCTGGCGGCGGTTGCGATGGCGGTTGCCGGTAACGTTCCCTTGTCTGTGATTCAACGGGTGCTGGCCCGGTTCCGGGGGGTTGAGCATCGCCTTGAACGGGTTAGGCACCTGGACGGGGTTCGCTACATTAACGACTCCAAGGGAACCAATGTGGATTCCACGCGCGTGGCGCTCGCCTCTTTTTCCGAACCGCTGGTGGTGATCATGGGGGGGCGAGGGAAAGGGTCCCCTTATACACCGTTAAAACCCTTATTGAAGAAACGGGCCAAAAGGATTCTTTTGATCGGCGAAGAGTCGACACGCATTCGTCGGGAGTTGGGACGAACCGTTCCCTGTGAAGCGTGTGGCGCCTTACCCCGGGCGGTCCGCCGGGCGCGCGTCCTCGCGGCGCCCGGGGATGTGGTTCTGCTCTCCCCGGCCTGCGCGTCCTTTGATCAGTACCGGAACTATGAAGAACGTGGGAAACACTTTAAGGCGCTTGTACGAAAACTGACGTGAGATCCCGGGCTGTCATCGCGAGGACGTCAGATTCCTGGCGACCGTGGCGATCTGTCAGCTGTTTGACAGATTGCTTCGCTCCGCTCGCAATGACATCTTTTTTATGAACCGCCGAAAAGCGAAAACGTTGCGCATTGATCGTCCGCTGCTTCTGGCCACGCTCCTTCTTCTGGGGGTCGGTCTGGTGATGGTTTTTTCGGCCAGTGCCAACATGTCGGAAACACGTTTCGGCTCGGCCTATCTCTTTGTCCGGAAACAACTCCTGTGGGACGCGCTGGGGGCCGGTGCGATGTTCCTCTGCATGCGGATCGATTACCACCGCTGGCAAAAATGGTGCTGGCCTCTTTTAGGAATCGCCATTCTGTCGCTGGGAGCGGTGCTGGCCGTCGGTCCGGTTGTGAAAGGCGCTCAACGGTGGATTCACATGGGTCCTGTGACCTTTCAACCGTCGGAAATAGCCAAGCTCGCGCTTCTGCTTTGGCTGGCCGACTATCTGGATCGACACAAAAGCCATCTGAAGAATTTCCGCAGGGGATTTTTACCGCCGATGATGGTCGTGGGAGCTGTCCTTGGACTGATTCTGAAAGAACCGGACCTGGGCACGCCGATCCTGTTGGGGGGGGTCTGTTTGATGATGCTCTTTCTGGCTGGCGCCCGGCTGACGCATCTCGGGGGCACGATCCTTGCCGGTACCGGGCCGCTGATCTATGAGTTGTTTTGCGTCGGGTACCGCTACCGCCGGCTTAAAGTGTTTACAAATCCCTGGGCCGATGCGAGCGGCGCTGGCTATCAGCTGACTCAATCGTTGATGGCCTTTGGTTCGGGAGGGCTTTTTGGCAAGGGGCTTGGTGCCTCCACACTGAAACTGCTCTACCTGCCGGATCCCCATACAGACTTTATTTTTCCCGTGATCGGTGAAGAACTGGGTTTTATCGGCGCGCTCACGCTGGTCCTTCTGTTTGTTTTCTGGGGCATTCGGGGATGGCAGGTCGCTCGACGGGCGCCGGATCTTTTTGGCCAGCTCTTTGCAGCCGGGGTCACCGGCTGGGTTCTTTTACAGGCCGTCATTAATATGAGCGTCTCCTGTGGGCTGATGCCGACCAAAGGACTGCCGCTCCCTTTTGTTTCATTCGGCGGTTCATCCCTTGTCATTACGATGATGGCGGTCGGAATCATGCTGAACATTTCTTCTCAAGGACATATGGAACGCCGTTCAGAAACGCGGAGGTCCCACCAATGAGCGAACCATCCTCCAATCGGCCGCTGGCGTTGTTTGTAGCGGGGGGCACCGGCGGGCATCTCTACCCGGGCATCGCCGTGGCGCGCGCTTTTCGCGAGGCTGCGCCGTCCTGGGACGTCCTTTTTGTCATTCGCCGGGGGGACCTGGGACGAGAAGCGCTGGAACGGGAAGGATTGGCTGTCAGGGAAATAACCGGTCAGGGGATGCCGCGTGCGGTGACGTGGCGTGCGCTCCTGTTTCCATTTCGTTTTTTTACCGGAGCCTGGGAAGCCTGGCGTTTGGTTCGAAAGCACAAGCCCCGCGCCGTTATCGGGATGGGCGGTTACCTTTCCTTCCCCGTCTTGCTCGCCGCGCACCTGCAGCATATCCCGACCTTTATCCACGAACAAAACGTTTTACCCGGTCTGGCGAACCGGATCCTGGCGCGATGGGTCAATGCGGCGGCGGTCAGCTTCCCTGACAGCCAGTCCCGGTTGACGTCCAAACAGGTTTGGGTAACCGGTTTGCCGGTGCGTCAGGAGATCGGGAAGGTCTCTTCATTGGACGGGAAAAAAGCCTTCGGCCTCGACCCGGAGAAGATCACGTTTCTGATTTTTGGCGGGAGTCAGGGAGCGCAACACCTGAACGAGATTTTGCTCGACGTCTGGGGGAAACTGTCGCCGGAAACGGACCGGTTTCAAGTGCTTCATATCACGGGCCCGAGCCATCAGGCCGCCATGGAAACCGCGTACCGTTCCCTTCCGGTTCAATCGGTTGTTCTGGGGTATTGCCACGATATGCCGTCGGCATATGCCGCCGCTGATCTTGTGATTTGCCGGGCCGGTGCCTCAACGATCGCGGAGCTCCTGGCTGCCGAGCGGCCTTCGATTCTAGTTCCGTTTCCTTTTGCGTCCAAAAACCATCAGCTCTTGAATGCCCGGGTCCTGGAAAAAGAGGGTTTGGCCGAGGTGATTGAAGAGAGAAAGCTGGATCCGGAAGTCCTCGCCAGCCATTTGCGTAAATTAACGGCCCATCCCGAAATCCTCCAAGCCTGGCAAACCCGTTTCACCTCCAGCCAACTGCCGGAGATGCCTAAAGAAGCAGCCCTCCGGTTTGTAACAAATATCAAAAAGACATTAGACGTGTGACTCAGAAACGGCCCGGATAGGGAATTTCACACAGAATTCGGTGTGTCCCGGAACGCTTTGCACCTCGATCGTGCCGGAATGTTTTTCGACAATCTCATGGATGAGGCTCAGCCCCAGACCGGTTCCCTGACCGACCGGTTTGGTCGTAAAGAACGGATCAAAGATCTTCGAAAGGATCTCCGGTGGGATTCCCCCGCCGGTATCGGTGACTTTCAGGCAGACCCAAGACAGGGGATTTTCTTGCAACAATTCGGTCTTGATGCTCAAGACGCCTCCCGTCGGCATGGCATCCAGGGCATTCGTCGCCAAATTGATAATGACTTGCTGGATTTGATTCGGATTCCCCAGGATATGCGGTAGTTCCGGCTGCAGGCTCTTTTGAATATCCGCATTGATGAGACGGGCTTTGGCCTGGATCAGGTGGATGGCGGCTTCAAGCATCTGGTTCAAATCCATCGGTTCCAGTTCCGTCTTGGAAACGCGTGAAAAGACCAGTAGGTCCCGGACCAGATTCCTGCAACGAACGGCTTCCCGTACAATAGATTTGACGGCAGTCTCCAACGGGTTTCCCGGCGGGATGCGGACCAACGCGCCCTCGGCGAATCCGAGAATAACCCCCAGCGGATTGTTGATTTCGTGGGCCACCCCCGCGGCCAACTGTCCGACGGCTGACATTTTTTCCGATTGCCGGACCATGGCCTCCATATATTTGCGCTCGCTCACGTCTTTTAAGAGCAGCACAAAAGCCGCGGGTTGCCGGTTTTTGTCCAGCACGACAGAGGCGGACACGTTCAGAAAATGATCTTGAAAACCAAATTCATGGTCGCGGAAATTGCCGAGAGGAATGATCGACTCCATTTGTTCCAGGGAAAAAAGGCCGTGGCTGGCCTGGACCAGCGGAAGTCCCGTCAGGGAACCGGGTGTTTGATTGAAAAGGGTTTCC
This sequence comes from Elusimicrobiota bacterium, assembly GCA_041660185.1. Classification (NCBI taxonomy): domain Bacteria; kingdom Pseudomonadati; phylum Elusimicrobiota; species Elusimicrobiota bacterium. The sequence goes on from JBAZWU010000005.1 coordinate 48,455, forward strand.
GCGGAAGCATTGGCCACACGGATCACACCTTCCCGGTCGACGACGAGCAGCGCTTCAACCATGGTGCTGATAATCTGCTCAACAGCAAAGGAGGGCGTGACATCGACCAATCGATACCGGAGGATCGTATAAAAACACGTGATAAGGAAAATGAGTGGCGGCAGCCATCCGAGGGGATAAACCGGCACTCCAAAACCGGGCAGGAAGTCATAGGATCCGACGTAGGAGATTATAAACGCAATGAAGAGAATATGGAGGCGTCTTTTCTTCTTCTCTTGGATGGCCCGGTGTTGTTCCCTCCATAAAATCCCCAGACACAATGTGATGAGAAGACCAAAGTAGCTGACATAAATCCGCATCCATGGCCCGAATTTCGCGTAGTAACCCCAGGAATAATGGTTGGTACCCAAGACCAGCCAGGGCGTGCAAACCATGATCCAGGCGAGTGGGAGCGAAACCAGGCTGATCGTCACAATCCAGGGGCGGAAGTGATAATACTGTTGAGTGACAACGACCATGAACAGAAAGATGACAACCGGGATAAAGTTGACGAAGAACAGACACAGGAGCATCCAAAAGAGCGCAGATCCTGGATTGTTTGAAACGAGCATCCAGCTCGTGCCGAGTTGCCAGCCGCCAAAAACGATCGTAAGAAGGAAAAAACTTAAAGCAATGGGCGATAGACCTTCCCAGAACAGGGCAAAGAGACCCAACCCGACAATCAGACATCCCACCAGGAAATAGGGAACAGCCAGGTAGGAGAAGGTGTAGTTCGCCGAATCCGCGATAGCCGAAAGAAGTGGAATACCCATTGGCCTACGGTTCTCTCACGTTGGGAGTTTGGACCGGGGATTTCATGCAGAATTCGGTGTGCCCCGGAATACTCTGCACGTCGATGGTTCCCGAGTGGCTTTGGACGATCTTCTGAACCAGGCTGAGTCCTCTAATCAACGCATAAATATCCACATACAGAATGAAGCTTCCAACGATGACATTGGGAACAGCGTAGTAGCAGAAGGAATAATTGCCCATATCCCAAACGTGCATAAACCCCTTGATACAAACCTAGATGGAATTCGCTTCGTCGACAAGGAAATTCTTTGCATCCGGGGCTTCCCTGCTGCCATCGCCAGGTCGCCAGACGTCTGGCGGGTCGCTCGCAATGACATCTTTAGGAATCGCTCAAAAAAATTTCTTGTTATACTGTCATTTATGAATGCCACGATCTTAATTGCAGATGATGATCCCATCATCGTGAGCCTCCTGAAGGAATATCTGACAGGAGGAAAGTATCGAGTCCTTGAATCGTATGACGGGGCAACAGCATTGACTCTGGCACGAGAGCAGAAACCTCATCTGATCATCATGGATTTGAACATGCCGCTGCTCAATGGCCTGCAGGCCTTGGAGGCGATGCGGGCGCAACCGGAAACAAAAGAGATCCCGATTGTTTTCCTTTCCGGTAACAGTTCCCGTCAATTGTCCGCGACCCTGCGAAACGAGCAGGGGGTCGCTCTTCTGGAAAAACCCATTGATTTAAACCAGCTGGAGTTCCTCTTGAGCAAACTACTGGGGCCGTCATCTCCCGGCGCCCATGGCCGAGTTTAAACTCGCATCTCCTTTCCAGCCGTCGGGCGACCAACCGGCCGCCATCCAGGAACTGGTTGAAGGTCTGCGCGCCAGGACCCGGCACCAGGTGCTTTTGGGCGTGACCGGCAGCGGCAAGACGTTTACCGCGGCCAACGTGATCGCTCAAATTCAGAAACCCACTCTGGTTTTGTCGCCCAACAAGATCCTGGCGGCCCAGCTGTACGCCGAGTTTAAACAGTTTTTCCCCGAGAATGCCGTCGAGTATTTTGTTTCGTACTACGACTATTACCAGCCGGAAGCCTATGTCCCGTCCTCGGATACCTTTATTGAGAAGGATTCGGCCGTCAACGAACACATCGACCGGCTTCGTTTGAAGGCCACCAGCTCCCTGCTGGAACGTCCCGATGTGATCGTCGTGGCATCGGTGTCCTGCATTTACGGTCTAGGATCCCCTGAAAACTACAAATCCATGTGCGTGAGTCTCGAAAAGGGGCAACGCGTGAGCCGTGAGGCGCTCCTGCAGAGTCTGGTCGACATCCATTACGAGCGACATTCACTCGAATTTGCCCGCGGGAAATTCCGAGTCAAAGGGGACACAATCGAAATCTTTCCGGCTTATCTGGAAACCGCGGTGCGCGTTGACTTATGGGGGGATGAGATCGAGAAACTATCTGAAATTCATCCCTTGACCGGTAAAATCATCCGGCCCAAGGCGCGTACCTACATTTACCCGGCCCGTCACTTTGTGACCACGCGACCCGAACTGGAGGCCGCTGTCAAGGACATCGAGGCTGAGCTGGCGGAACAACTGGCGTTGTTTCGCGCGAAGGGGAAACTCCTGGAGGCCCAGCGTCTGGAACAGCGGACGCGCTTTGATATCGAAATGATGCTCGAGATGGGTTTCTGCAACGGGATCGAAAATTATTCCAGGCCCTTGTCCGGGCGCAAGGTTGGGGAGCGCCCGGCGTGCCTGATTGATTATTTTCCAAAAGACTTCCTGCTTATCGTCGACGAATCCCATGTCGCCATTCCCCAGATCAACGGCATGTATGAAGGAGACCGCTCCCGGAAGCAGACCCTGGTGGATTACGGTTTTCGCCTCCCGTGCGCGCTCGACAACCGCCCGCTGATGTTCACCGAGTTTGAAGCCTTGATCCCGCAGACGATTTATGTCTCTGCAACACCGGGGTCCTACGAATTGGTCAAAACCAGGGGCGCCATCGTGGAACAGGTGATCCGTCCGACCGGTTTGGTCGATCCGGCGGTTGACATCCGGCCTACAGAAGGCCAGATGGATGACCTCATCCGGGAGCTGGAGCAAGTCGCGGCCCGGAAGGAACGCGCACTCGTGACCACCCTCACCAAACGCATGGCCGAAGATCTGGCGGATTATTTGACGAGAAAACAGCTGAAGGTCCGCTACCTTCACTCGGAAATAGACGCCCTGCAGCGCATCGATATTCTCAACGATTTGCGCAAAGGCGCTTTTGACGCGCTCATCGGGATTAACCTCCTCCGAGAAGGGCTGGATCTTCCGGAAGTAACACTGGTCGCGGTCCTTGACGCTGACAAAGAGGGGTTTTTGCGCAGCCAGACCACGCTCATCCAGGTGTGCGGCCGGGCCGCACGCAACGTGAACGGGCGGGTGATTCTATACGCTTCACAAACAACCGGGTCGATGGCCCGAGCTATTGAAGAAATGGAACGTCGACGACAAAAACAGCTTGTCTACAACCGTGACCATCACATTACACCCAGAACCATAGTGAAATCGATCCAGGAACTGGAGGAATTTCAGAATTCCGCACGGGAAGCTCATATCACGAAGATTTTTGTCGATGAAGAAGACGCCATTCGTCATCCCGAGCGCCTGCCGGACCTCGTAAAAGAATTGGAGGCTCGCATGTTGGAGGCGGCAGACCAGCTTCAATTTGAATTAGCCGCCACTTTGCGTGACAAGTTGTTTGAAATACGTCAGATGGCTCTCAAATCAGGCCCCTCCAGGTAAATGGTCGATTCGTATTGATATAACAACCAGAAGTGAATTTCACTATTATTGCACATTTCTATTGAAATGACCCGTATTTGAGGATAAACTCTTATCAAATGGGTCGTAAAAATAAACAAAAATCAGCTATGCGTAAGCAACGGCACAAAGCCGACCCCTTAAAAACCGCTCATAAAGAAATTGATCGAACCGCGCGAACACTCCTGCGCACTGATCTTCAATTGCACCGGGCCAACGCCCGTTTTGATCAACAGATTTCGCAGCTCAACGCCCTCCGCTCCATCGGCTCCAGCCTTAACTCCACATTCGATCTGGAAATCATCTTGAATACGGTTTGTGAATCCATGATCAAGGACCTTGATTTTGAAAAGAGCGGTATCGTTTTTGTTGATAAAAACAGCAGCAAACCCAAACAGAGCGCCTATGCCGGATTTTCGGCCGCGGAATTTCGCATTTTGCTGGATCAATTTTACGGATTGCTGATGCCGGCCCTTCAACAGGAAGATATTTGTTTGGTAACGATCGATCAAACACCCTCTGACTGGACTCCGGTGATGACGAAACTGGGCGTTTCGTCGCTGGTGTTCATGCCGATGTGGATCAAATCCCGTCTGATCGGTTTTATTGTCGGCGCCCGGACGCATCTGACGGTGCGTCTGAGTGAATCCGAACGCCGGTTCTATGCGATGTATGCGACGCAAGCATCGATTGCGATGGAGCATGCCCGGCTCTACAAGGCCCTGGAACAGGCGAATCTGACCCTGGAAGAACGGGTGGTGGAGCGCACGAAGAATCTGATGGATGCCAATGAGCGTCTGAAGGAGCTGGACCAGGTCAAATCCAACTTTATCTCCCTGATTTCGCATGAGTTAAGGACGCCGCTCACCGCCATCAAAGGGTTTGTCGGAACGATGTATCAGTACGATCATGAGATTTCCGACGAGAAACGTCATGTGTATCTGCGTGTCCTGAATGAGGAAACCGACCGTCTGACCCGGCTCATTTGTGAAATGCTCGACATCTCGCGGATCGAATCCGGGCAGATCGAAACCCAGTGGAAGCTGGTTTTGGTCCCGGAGGTTGTTAAAGATATTTTCTATACGTTACGCATTAAAGCCGGCCCTGTGAAAATGGTCATGGATTTCCCGGAACCCTTCCCAGCCATCAAAGCAGACCTGGACAAACTCGAGCAGATCTTGCTGAACCTCCTGGATAACGCCATACGTTTTTCGCCGCGGGACGGAACCGTCACGGTGTCCGGTCATCCGACCGACACGGGAATCGTTATCGAAATACAGGACGCGGGTCCGGGGATCGCTTTTTCGGAACAGGAAAAGATCTTCGACAAATTCTTCCGTCTGGATAACGAAGTGAATCGAAAGTATCCCGGAACGGGACTGGGGCTGTCCATCTGCCGGGCGCTCGTCAATCTTCACGGTGGAAAGATCTGGGCCGAAAGCGAAGAAAACCTGGGCTGCCGTATCCTGTTTACCCTCCCGATCAATATGGACAAGAAAACGGCCCCGGCATTTTTATTGCCGAGTACCGCCATCCCGAACCAGAAATTCACCCCTTAATCCACTCCCATGTCTATTGAATTCGGCGTCGGCATCAGCTCTCTCGCAGAGGTTTTTGCGGCCGGACAGGAAGCCGCCAACCAGATGGTTTCACAACTGGGGACTCAGCTTCCGGATCTCATCCTCGTTTTCTCCTCGATCCGTTTTGCAAATCCCCGTCTGCTCAAAGGGATTCGCTCGGTCGCCGGCCACGCGCCGCTCATTGGGTGCACCGACGCAGGCGGTATTTCTGCCGGAGGGGTTCAGCGGCACGGTGTCACGGTCATCGGACTGGCGGCCAAAGGGGCTCAATTTTTCACCGGAGTTGGACGCAATCTTTCCCGTGACCCGGTGGCTGCCGGGGAACACCTGGCGCGTGATCTCTTCAAGCAGACGCTCGAAAAACCGGTTGCGCTGCTGACCTTCCCGGATGGCCTTGCCCCGGACGGTGCGGCTATCCTCATGGGTTTCCAGAAAGTTTTTGGACCGGATCTCCCGGTAGTCGGCGGAAATGCGGCCGATGACTTTTATTTTCAGAAGACGTTCCAGTATTTTGATAACGAAGTCCTTACAGACAGCGCACCTGCCGCCTTGTTCTGCGGGGATATTTTGGTGGGGGTCGGGGTTCGACACGGCTGGGCCCCTCTGGGGCGGCCTCGGCGGGTGACGCGCTCGGCCGGTCATGTCATCTATCAGTTGGACAAACGCCCTGCGGTGTCTATCTACGAGGATTACCTGGGCTTGAAACGCGAGTCCCTCGAAGAACCTTTAGCTCATACGGCCATTATTTACCCATTGGGAACCGCTGTGGCGGGCCGGGAGGAGTATCTCCTGCGCGAGGCGGTTCGCGTGGGCCATGACGGTTCACTGATCTGCACTGGGTCCCTCCCTGTGGGGTGCCAGGTACGATTGATGATTGGGGGATATGCGTCGGTCTTGGAGGCGGCCCAGCAGGCGACTCTGTCCGCGGTCGAAACGATTGGCCGCGAGCGACTCAAGGGCGCACTGACGTTTTGCAACGTGGCTCGGCAAAAGATGCTGGGAAGCGAATGCCAGGATGAAATCAGTATCATTCAAGACGCGATGGGCGGTGAGTGCGCCCGCCTGGGGGGATTTTATACCTATGGCGAGCTCGCCCCGTTGCCGTTGCATCGTGGCCGGCATAAATTTCAGAATACGTTTCACAACGAATCGGTTGTGGTCATGGCGCTGGGGTGAGGATGGAGGTAAAAGACAAAAGCCTTCCGGATTTGAACAACCCTGTCCTCTGGGTGGTCGAAGATGACATCTCAACCCAGCGGATGATCGCTGCGCATCTGAAACAACACGGATTCCGGCCGATCCTTTTTGATTCGGCAGAAAAAGCCTACGCGGCGTTGCGATCACAGACGTTGCCAGCGCTCATTATTTTGGATATGCTCTTACCCGGAATGAGCGGGGTCGATCTGATCCGGCTGATCAAGAAAGATAAGGCGTGGCAGCAAATCCCGGTGGTGGTCGTAACGGTGTTATCCCGTAACGACGCCCCGAGCGGTGCCGAAGAATCCAATTCGACCTATTGGGTCAATAAGCCGTTTGACGCAAACAATTTGATTCAGACGATCCAGAAGATTCTGGCTTCAGTGGGGTCCTCGTAATGGCACATAAGATTCTGGTGGTTGATGACGAAGTCAATATCCTGACGATCCTGAAGGACAGCCTGGAATTCAGCGGTTTCTTCGTCGTAACCGCACAGGACGGGATGGAAGCGCTCGACATGGTCGAGAAGGAAAATCCGGAACTGCTGGTGCTGGATGTTGGAATGCCGAAGCTCGATGGATGGGAAGTTTGCCGGCGACTGAAAGGCGATCCGAAAACGAAAGACATCCCGATCATTATTTTAACAGCGTATGCACAGTCGTCTGATCAGCGGAAAGGCCTGCAACTCGGGGCGGACAGCTTTATTGCCAAACCTTGCGATTTTACCTACCTCGTCGAGCAGATCAATGCCCTGCTCGCCAACAGAAAAGCAAAACCTTAAGCAGCGGAAGCGGTATCCGCCGGCGGTGGTGCGGCAGGCGGAGGGGGAATCGTTTCCTGCGAGAAAAGTCCCGGCACAAACTTATAGCCTTGACCCGGAACGGTCAAGATTTGTTCACAAGCCTTGGTTCCCAGTTTCTGCCGGAGATGCAAAATGTGAACATCCAGGGCGCGCGAATCCTGGCGTCCCCACAGCCTCTGCAGCAGATAGGTGCGCTTCACAACCTTCGGGCTGCGGCGTAAAAGGATGAACAAAAGCTCCATTTCCTTATAGGTCAAGTTGTCCATTGCCTGGCCGTTAATAATGACGCGATGATGGGCCAAATCAACCGTTGTGCTGCCGGCTGAAGCCACCATCCGCTCCGATCGGCTGACATGACGGCGGCGCAGGAGCGCTTTAATACGCGCCACGAGCTCGGGAAGCTGAAACGGTTTGACTAAATAGTCATCCGCACCGGTTTCAAAACCCTTCACAATATCATCCAGGCTGTCGAGAGCGGTGAGCATCAGAATCGAAACCGACTGAAAACGGGGATCCGCTCGCAGCTTCTTACAGCATTCCAGACCGTGAATATCCGGAAGCATCAGATCCAGCGTGATAACATCCGGCATCAAGGTGTCCAGCATCTGCAGCGCCTGTTTGCCGTTTTCCGCGCTGTGAACTTTAAATTTTTCCTTGGCCAGCGTGTATTCGACGAGGCTGCGAACTTCCGGGTCGTCTTCTACTATTAAAACTGTTGGATTCATTTCAACACTCCTCTCAACGCTATCGTCATTATTGAAATCCGGGCTGAGTATAACATGCGTTTTTTTGACGTGCAATAACTATTATTAACGCGAAAAAATAACAATATGCAGGGGTTTACAGAAATTCATTGCAGAATTTAATATGTCCCTACAATACAATGTGAATTTGTATATGCTATTTATCCATTGACAGCATATCTTTCGGGGTGTAAACATGCGTCAGAGGTAACGTATGGGACAACTTCATTCAAGCCCGAAAAATTCTAGCGGAATCAGGCGCTTCGGCAACGGATACGAATTTGATCCAGCCGCGACGGAAGTCTCTATTATTGATCGTTGCGGACGCTCCGTCTGGAAAAAGAGCAAAGGTGAAGCGCCGACACCTATCCGCTGGCAAGGCATGAACTCGGCAGGACAGGCGATCGCAACGGGTGACTACATCTGCAAGATCGTTTACCCGAACGAAAAAATCGCTTATCTGCCATTTGTTTTCATGAAGCGCGGATAAAAATCGCTTTTGTTTCGTCTATTTTGAACTCAGCTGCTGGGGGGAACCCCCGCTTCTGAGTTCTTTTTTTGAGCTTATTTTTGTTATTCTTGGTAAGCATGAATTGGAAAAACCGTGAAATTCTTAAACTCATTCAGCTGGGTCTGCATGAAGATGACGCCCGGAATGATGTTACGACCAACACCCTGATTGCGCCGGCCCGGAAGGTTCGAGCGGAAATCTGTGCGAAACAACACGGTGTTGTCGCGGGGTTGCCTCTGGCGCAGTTGTTTTTCCAGTCTCTTGATCCGAGCATCCGATTTTCAACCTCCCTTTCCGATGGCGCAACGATTCATCCCGGCAGCGTCATGGCGGTTGTTCAGGGCAACGCGCGCACCGTGCTTTCCGCGGAGCGTCCCGCGCTGAACGCGCTTCAGCATTTGTCAGGCATTGCGACGTTTACGGCTCAGCAAGTTAAACGCCTCGGGGCTTCCTCTAAAACAAAACTGTTTGATACGCGCAAAACGCTCCCGGGCTGGCGCCTTCTGGAAAAATATGCGGTTCGCTGCGGCGGGGGCATGAATCACCGGATGTCTCTGGGCGATGCCGTTCTGGTGAAAGACAACCATTTAAAGATTTGCCGGCTCTCCGGAGATGACGGAGGCAGCCGCTTGCTGGAGCTTCGCCAACAACGGCCCGACCTGCATATTCAAGTCGAGATCCAGACGACCCAGGACCTTCAGGAAGCCCTCGTGTTGAAACCTCACAAAGTGCTCCTGGATAACCTTTCAATCCCAAAACTGAAGACCATGATCCGTCGTTTGAGAGCGGCTATCCCGAATGTTGAGATTGAACTTTCCGGCGGGATCAAGCCCCGGCAGCTTCCAGCTCTGGCGAAACTCGGAGTTGAACGTATCTCCATGGGCTGTCTCACACATTCCGCGCCTTCCTTTAACTGCAGCCTCGACATTACGCATGTCTACCCGCGATAAGCTGCTCGCCGCTATCGCCAAACCGGTTGGAACACGATTATCCGGTGAAAAACTCGCTGCCCATCTTGGAATCAGCCGGACGATGGTCTGGAAACACATTCAAATCCTGCGGGAGGGAGGGCTCCCTATTAAAGGAAGCGCACGTTCGGACTATCGCATTAACGGTCCGATCGATCCCACACTGGCGCAGTTTGCGAAAACATCGCGGATTCAACCTCACTACTTCTTTTCGACCGCATCGACACAAACACTCGCCAAAGGCGGGGCGGCCGCTGGTCTGCCGGAAGGGAACATCTGGATCGCTGAAAGCCAAACGTCTGGACGAGGACGATTCAACCGGCTCTGGTCTTCCGGATACGGTGGTCTTTGGATTTCGTTGCTGCTCCGTCCTCCGGTCACACCGGTGCAAGTGCCCTCTTTAACCCAAATCGCCGCCATCACCCTCGCTCAAGTCATTCGCCGCCTCACCCGAATTGACGCCCGGTTAAAATGGCCCAATGATGTAGTCTGTCAAACACCGCAAGGATGGCGAAAACTGGCAGGGTTCCTGACCGAGATGTCTGCTGAAATGGACCGAACGCACTGGGTCATCATCGGGATGGGACTGAATGTGAACAATAGTCTGCCTGAAGAATTAAAGAAGATCGGGACCTCTCTCCATGGATTGACCGGCCGAGCGTTCCAGCGGGGGGCTATCCTGCGGGCCTTCCTTTCTCGTTTTCTGAATGCCTACCCCCGGTGGATGAAGGAGGGTTTTGAGCCTTTCCGGAAGGATTATTGGAAACTGTATCGGGATCCCGACGAAAGAGTCCGTCTTCAAACATCCGAAGGCCTGGTGCAGGGATTGGTCCGCGGCATTGACGCCTCTGGAGCCTTACTTCTACAATCCAAGAAAGGAATCAAACGCTATTTTGAAGGAGAACTGGCCTAACGTACTCTATGTCGTCATCCCCGAGCGCTTCTGTCGGGGATCCATCAGTCGTTGTCCTTTTGACGATAGATTCCCCGCCAGAAACCGCGGGGAATGACGGCAAAATGAAGCGGTTTGCTTGACAAGGAGTTAAGGGTAGGATAACATTCAACGTCATCAATTTAGCTAATCCAAGTGGAGGGAATACAACATGGCTGAGACAATGGTTGTTGTGAGCAAAGTGAAAAAAGTCGTGAAAGAAGCGGGTTTTCGGACCGGCGGAGATTACGTTGAAGCTCTCTCGAAAAGGGTCAGCGACATGGTTCAAGCCTCGATTGAGAAGGTGAAGGCTGATGGCACTAAAAAGACCCTTGGAGTTGAGGACCTTATCTAAAGCGAACCGCTCCTCCGCCCCTCTTGGCGGTTTTCCCCAGACCGTTCGTTCCATCGACACAATCCGAACAGTGTTTGACCGCATTGCTCCGGATTATGATCGATTCAATTCCTGGGCCAGTCTGGGACTTCATCATCAATGGCGTCGTGCTTTGGTGCGACGTATTCCACAGGGCGTCCGGGTTCTGGATGAGGCGACCGGAACGGGGGATCTAGCGCTGCTTGCCAGCGCGGCGGGTCATGAAGTGTTTGGCCTGGATATTTCCGAGGCGATGCTCACCAGGGCCCGTCAAAAGGATGAGGAACGCCGGATTCGATGGGTTTTAGGATCAGCGGATCGGTTGCCTTTCTCTGACCGTTCGTTTGGCTGTGTCACATCCGCTTTTGCTTTGCGGAACCTGCGAACGCAGCTGGACGCTGTCTTGCGCGAAAACGGTCGAGTACTCAAACCCGGAGGCAAGGTGCTCCATCTCGATTTTGGACGCCCCAAATCGCCTTGGTCACGATGGGGACACCGGTTGCACTTACGTTTCGGCATTCCGATGATCGGATGGTGGATCTGCCAGGATCGCTGGCCGAAAGAGTATCTGGAAACAACGATTCGTGAATTTTACGATCCGACGGAGATGGTCGACCAACTCAGCCGGGCGGGGTTTGTAGACGTGCGGTATACCCCCATCATGGGCGGGATTGTGCAGCTTTACGAAGGGATGAAACGTTGATGCTGTTTCAATACGGGTACGTGCTTCTTTTTGTCCTTTTCGGAGTGGGCTTCGGTATTCTCAGTCTGCTGGTCTTGAGCCCTCTGTTCCGATTCCGGAGCCACGATGAACGGCAGAAAATCGTCTACGAATGCGGCATGGAACCTATCGGGACACCGTATGTCCCGATGGATATCCGGTTTTATCTCTTTGCGCTTTTGTTTGTCATCTTTGACGTGGAATCCCTGTTCCTCTTCCCCTGGGCCGTGGTTTTCCGGGAAACTGGACTGATTGGCTTCATCGATATGGGTGTTTTTATTGCGGTTCTCTTTTTAGGCTTAGTCTATACATGGAAACGCGGCGCGTTGCGCTGGGGAGCCTGATCCTTGGGAATCTTGCTGGATAAAGGACCTCTTTATGTCGAACACCTTCCCGGGGGTTCGTTGTTGATGACCACCGCGGATACCTTTATCAATTGGGCCCGGAAATCCAGTCTCTGGCCGCTGACGTTCGGATTAGCCTGCTGTGCCATCGAAATGATGTCGTCGTACGCCAGCAAATACGATTTTGACCGCTTCGGAGTCATCCCGAGGCCCACCCCCCGTCAGGCGGACCTCCTCATTATCGCCGGCACCGTGACGAAGAAGATGGCGCCCCGCATTGAACTTCTCTACCATCAGATGCCAGAACCACGTTTTGTCATCTCCATGGGCTCCTGTTCAAACTCCGGCGGACCTTACTACGACGCTTACTCCGTCTGCAAAGGCGTCGACAAAATCATTCCAGTGGATGTGTATGTCCCCGGATGCCCGCCCCGGCCTGAAGCGCTCCAGCAGGCTGTTTTAATTCTTCAGAAGAAAATTCAAAGCTACAGCATGCTGGCGGCCGCTCATCAGAAGAAAAACACCGGGTCTGCGGCATGACCCCGGCAGAGATCCTCTCGGCACTTCAGGCCACGTTTCCGGACCTCCAGGAAATTCCAAAAACAAAAGATCGGGTTCGCGGGGATGAGCTTCAGCTCACGATCCCCTCCGGTCAACTCCTCGATATCTGCCGGATGGCCCGATTTGATCCGCCTCTTTCTTTCGATTTTCTTTCCTTTGTGACGTCCATCGATTGGAAAACGCACTTTGAAGTCGTGTATTACCTCGTTTCAACGATTCATCAACATAAACTGGTCCTGAGAGTTACCGTTAACGATCGAAACCATCCGGAAGTGCCGTCTGTATCCACTCTCTGGCCCACCGCGGATTGGCAGGAGCGTGAAGTTTTCGATTTGATGGGGATTCGTTTTTCCGGGCATTACAACCTGCGCAGGATTCTGCTTCCTGAAGAGTGGGAAGGGCATCCGTTACGGAAAGACTATGTCTCGAAACCGGACCGCTACGATTAATCTCCCATGACCAACGTTTCCTTACCGAAAATCGCCGCCGAAGTCTTTCCCCAGCAGCCGCCTGAGAAAGGGATGTTTATCAGCTTAGGCCCCCAACACCCGTCGACCCATGGGGTGCTGCGCGTCGCCATTACCGCCGATGGCGAAGTGATCACCAGCGCCCAGCCGGATATCGGGTACCTGCACCGCGCCACGGAAAAACTGGCGGAAAAGCGAACCTACCAGCAGATTATCGTTTTGACAGACCGCCTGGATTACCTGGCGGCGATGACCAATAACTGGGCGTATTGCCTGGCGGTTGAGAAGATGCTGAGCGCCCAGGTCCCGGAACGGGCCGAGTATCTCCGGATCATCGTTGGGGAACTTCAACGGATTGCGTCGCACTGCGTTTTCCTTGGGACTTATGCGATTGACCTCGGTGCCGTCACCCCTTTTCTGATCGCCTTTGGCCGCGAGCGCGAAAAAATTCTCGATCTTTTTGAAGAAATCTCCGGGGCACGGCTGACCTACAACTATATCCGAATCGGCGGGCTGATGGCGGATGCTCCTGACGGCTGGCTGGACAAGGTGCGTGCGTTTGCCCGGGAAATGCCCGGCCATATCGATGAATACGACACGCTTTTGACGAACAACCCGATCTTTGTTGATCGCACCAGGAATATCGGCAGCATGACGCCCGAAACAGCCATTGCCTGGGGTTTGACAGGACCTAATTTGAGAGCAACCGGTTGTAAAGCGGATGTGCGAAAAGACGATCCCTACGGCCTGTATTCAAAAATCAATTTTAATATTCCGGTCGGCAAACAAGGCGACTGCTTGGACCGTTACTGGGTCCGTATTCAGGAGATGCGCGAGAGTGTGAAAATCATCCTGCAGGCGCTTGACCAGATTCAACCGGGCGAGACAATGGCCAAGATCCCCAAGAATTTTCGCGTGCCATTGGGCGAAGGCTACGGGCACCTGGAAGCCCCGCGCGGCGATCTCGGATTCTATATTGTCAGCGATGGCACACCCAGCCCTTACCGGATGTTCATTCGATCCCCGTCGTTCAACAACTTACAGGCTCTCCAGCAGCTTTTGAAAGGTTGGAAGGTGGCGGATGTCATCTCGATCCTTGGCAGCGTGGATATTGTTTTGGGCGAGGTCGATCGCTGATGTTTGAAATCGGACCGGCTCTCAGCCGTTTCTGGCAAATCGCACAACAGGCCGGGACATCCCATGGGCTTGCGCCGATCGCCTCCCTGGTGCTGGTGATGGCGATTCAGGTCGGCCTCGCGATCCTGGGTGTTTTGCTCGTCCCGATTGTCCTGGTCTATGCGGAACGGAAAGTGTCCGCTTTTATGCAGGCCCGCCTGGGTCCCATGGAAGTGGGCCCCTTCGGTATCTTTCAGACCATCGCCGACGGCATCAAACTCTTTTTTAAGGAAGACATTATCCCCACTGGGGCTGATCGGTGGGTTCATATCTGGGCCCCGATCATCGCCTGTGCCCCGGCCTTTATCTGCTATGCGCCTGTGCCTTTCGGAAAGAATTTGCTCCTGGTGGATCTGGATATCGGGGTTCTCTTCATTTTTGCCATCTCCGGCGTTTCCGTGATCGGTATCCTGATGGGCGGGTGGGGATCCGGGAACAAATTTTCCATGCTGGGCGGAATCCGCGCCGCGGCCCAGGTGGTTTCTTATGAAGTCCCGCGCGTGCTGTCGGTTGTCCCAGTCCTGATGTTTTACAGTTCGCAGAGTTTGCGGCAGATCGCTCTGGCACAGCAGGACCGGTGGCTTTATGTCGTGCCGAAATGGTTTATCCTTTATCCCGTGATCGGCCAGGTGGCCTTTCTCATCTTTCTGATCTGTTCGGTGGCGGAAACCAACCGAACGCCGTTCGATATCGCGGAAGCGGAGTCCGAACTGGTGGCCGGATTCCACACCGAATTTTCAGGACTGAAGTTTGCGCTCTTCTTTCTCGCGGAATATGCCTACGTTTTTCTGGCCTCGGCCATGGCCACCGCCTTATTCCTGGGTGGGGGAGACGGATTCCTTTCGTCCAGCGGTTGGATCCCCTCCTGGTTCTGGTTCCTGGGCAAAACGTTTGCTATCGTCTTTGTCTTCCTCTGGTTCCGGTGGACGTATCCCCGGATGCGGGTGGACCAGCTGATGTCTTTTTGCTGGAAATTCTTACTGCCGTTGTCTTTTATCAATATTCTGTTGACAGGCTTATGGATCCTCTGGCGATAGGCATTTAGCATGAACTCTATTCCGGATGTCGTATTTTTTGTGTTTGCCGCTCTGGCGATCGGCTCAGCGCTGGTGGTTGTCATCGCGCGCAATGTGTTTCATAGCGCGCTGGCGCTGACGCTTTCCCTGGCAACGGTCGGTGGTTTTTTTGCACTCCTCGGAGCCGACTTCCTGGCCGCCGCCCAGATCCTGATCTACGTCGGCGGCATTATGATCATCATGTTGTTCGTGGTCATGCTGTCGCAGCGGCCGGCAGCTACGCTCGAGCGACAGACCAACCGGCAGGGATTCTGGGGAGCGGTGCTGGCGCTGGCCATGGCCAGCGCTCTCATCATCCATTTCGGTCTCGCTTACAAAACCGTTGTCCGCGCCTCGATCCTGACGCCCACCTCCCAGGCCATCGGCCGATTGCTGATGGGAGACATGGTGATTCCTTTTGAAGTGGTGTCGCTGGTCCTTCTGGCCGCGCTGGTCGGCGCCGTTTGCTTTGCGTCCGAACTCCCGGAGGGGTCCAAGCGATGACGCTTTATCATTTTTTAGTCGTCTCAGCGATCCTTTTCAGCATCGGCCTTTACGGCGTCCTGACGCGGCGAAACATCCTGGGCATCTTCATGTCGATTGAACTGATGTTCAATGCCGCCAATCTGAATCTGATCGCCTTCAACCATTATCTTTATCCTGGAAATGTCTGGGGCCAGGGCTTCGTGCTCTTCATTATCACGCTGGCGGCCGCCGAAGCGGTGGTCGGGTTGTCTCTCGTCCTGGCCATTTACCGGAACATCAAGAGTGTTTATACGGAAAACATGACGATCCTCCATGGTTGATTACGCCTATCTGATTCCGCTGCTGCCGCTGGCGGCGGCCATCCTGATTTTCTTTTTTGGCCGGTGGCTTCCTTTAAAAGGGGCCTGGCTGGGCATCGTCGCGGTGAGCGCGAGTCTCGTGCTTTCCATCGATCTCTTCATGCGCCTGCTGGAGGGTTCCCTGCGCGTACCGGTCGAAATGAGCCTGACGTGGTTTGACGCGAATTTCTACCACTTCGAGTGGGGCCTTCTGCTCGACGGGCCATCGCTGGTCATGCTGCTGGTGGTCACGATTGTCAGCCTGATGGTCCAGATTTATTCGCTCGGGTATATGCACGGCGCTCCTTACTTTAAACGGTTCTATGCGTACCTGTCCCTCTTCACCTTTTCCATGCTCGGGCTGGTACTCGC
Organism: Elusimicrobiota bacterium; assembly: GCA_041660185.1. Lineage (NCBI taxonomy): Bacteria > Pseudomonadati > Elusimicrobiota > Elusimicrobiota bacterium. Next base: position 64,696 of record JBAZWU010000005.1, read on the forward strand.
CAACAACTACCTTCAATTTTTCATCGGGTGGGAAATTATGGGAGCCTGTTCCTATTTCCTGATCGGTTTCGAATTCGAGCGGGAAGCCGCCGCCGCCGCAGGCAACAAGGCTTTTCTGACGACCCGTCTGGGAGACCTCGGCTTTTATGCCGGCTTATTAACAATTTTCTTCGTGTTGGGGACGTTCAACTTCGGACAGATCCAGAACCATCTGAACGACGGCAATGTCAGCCCGCATATGGCGTACATCATCGCGCTGCTCCTGTTCTGCGGGGCGGTCGGCAAGTCCGCGCAACTGCCGCTTCACGTATGGCTGCCGGATGCGATGGAAGGCCCCACCCCGGTATCGGCGCTGATTCATGCGGCCACCATGGTGGCCGCCGGGGTGTATCTGGTCGCGCGCGGCTACGGATTTTTCATGGTGGCACCGGAGGCGCTGACCGTTGTCGCCTGGGTGGGGGGACTCACCGCTGTTTTTGCAGCGACCATCGCGCTGACCGCTACGGACATCAAGAAAGTTCTGGCGTATTCGACGATCTCTCAACTGGGCTATATGATGATGGGGCTTGGCGTTGCCGGTTACGCCGCGGGACTTTTTCATTTGACGACGCACGCCGCATTCAAAGCGCTTCTCTTCCTGGGGGCCGGCTCCGTTATTCACGCGGTTCATACCAATGACCTGTGGAAGATGGGCAGTCTTTCCAAGCAGATGGCCACAACGTTTTTGACCTTTTCCATCGCGACCGCTGCGCTGGCCGGGATCCCTCCGTTTGCCGGATTCTTTTCGAAAGAGATGATCCTGACCATGGCCTATACGACCCATCATTATGCGCTCTTCTGGATCGCGTGTTTTACGGCCTTCTTAACCGCGCTCTATATGACCCGGTGCGTGGCTTTAACCTTTCTGGGAGAACCCAGGGAACGGGACCGTTTCGCGCATGCGCATGAGTCGCCCTGGAGCATGACGATCCCGCTGATCGCACTCGGGTTGCTGTCCTGTATGACCGGCTGGCTTCTGTACCGTCACGAGCTGATTTATCATCTGTTTGAATGGCCCCATGTGCCGGTTGTTGAAGCGTCTCATTTGGTCACCGCACTCGCACTGGGTTCCACTGGGCTGGGGATATTTCTGGGCATCCTTCTTTATCTGCGGGACTTGGAAGCACCCAAAACACTGGCTCGTGTTTTTCGCCCGGTTTATGAGTTGTTCGTCAATAAATGGTACGTGGATGAGCTGTATGGGGTGCTGTTGGTCCGGCCGGTCAATGCCCTGGCGAAGGCGCTGGACTGGTTTGACCTGGCTATCCTTGACCGCCTATTTGTCGACGGATTCGCTTGGATGACTCAGCTACTGTCCCGGCTTCAGGGCCGGTTCGACGATCAGGTGGTGGACGGCCTGGTGGATGGAACGGGCTGGTCGGTCAGCGCCATCGGCGCCACCGCACGGCTTCTCCAGAACGGGTTTGTTCAACAGTATCTATTTATTATTACGGTCGGATTTATTGCGTTAGTGCTGTTTTTTGTGAAGTAGAAAAACTTCGGGAGGATGCCAACGATGCACGTGCTTTCATGGATCACCTTTTTGCCTCTGCTGGGGGCCATCCTGGTGTTGTTCGCGCCACGGAACAACAAACTGGCGGTCCGTGTCCTGTCGAGTGTTTTTGCCGGGGCTTCCTTTATTGTTTCCGTATGGCTCTGGATCAATTTCAACGGCGGGACATCGGATCTGCAGTTCGTCGAGAAATGCCCATGGATCCCGACGTTTGGAATTCAATACTTTCTGGCGATCGACGGGCTGTCCCTGCCGCTGATCGTATTGACCACCTTCCTTTCGCTTTTAGCGATCATCGGCTCCTTCCATATCGAAGAGCGCATCAAAGATTATTTTTTCTTCCTGCTTCTGCTGGAAACCGCGATGCTCGGCGTCTTTGTCGCGCTCGATCTCTTCCTCTTCTATGTTTTCTGGGAATTGACGCTGGTCCCGATGTACTTCCTGATCGGCATCTGGGGAGGCCCGAAGAAAGAATACGCGGCGATTAAGTTTTTCCTGTTCACGCTCTTCGGCAGCGTTTTTATGCTGATCGCCTTTCTCGCGCTGTATTTCTGCACCCAGCCGCACACCTTTGACTTTACCCAGCTGCTGGCGCAAAACAGCACCCTATTGAAAAAGACCCAACTGTGGATATTCCTCGGGCTTTGGCTCGGGTTTGCCGTAAAAATCCCGATCTTTCCGTTTCATACCTGGCTGCCTCTGGCGCATGTGGAAGCTCCGACCGCTGTCTCCGTTCTACTGGCCGGCGTTCTTCTAAAGATGGGGACCTACGGCCTAATGCGGTTTTCATTCCCGCTGCTTCCGGTCGCCACCCAGTCGCTGGCCTACTGGATCGCGGTCATCGCGGCAGTCAACATCGTTTACGGCGCTCTGTGTTCGCTGGCCCAAACGGATATCAAGCGCATGATCGCCTATTCCTCCATTAATCACATGGGCTATGCGCTATTGGGAATGGCCGCCTTGAACCCGATCGGGTTCAGCGGCGCAACTTTTCAGATGGTCAGCCATGGCCTCATCACCGGCTGTCTGTTCTTTCTCGTCGGCGTGATTTACGACCGCACGCATACGCGCGACATCGATTCCTTCGGCGGGTTGGGCGCGAAGGTTCCTGTCTACACCGGTCTCATGACGTTTGCCTGTTTCGCGTCGCTGGGATTACCGCTGCTGGCCGGATTCGTGGGTGAGTTTCTCTGTTTTCTGGGATCCTTTCAGGTTCCGCAGTACCGCTACATCACGCTAATTTCCCTGAGCGGAGTTTTAGTGACCGCGGCTTTCTTCCTGATGATGATCAAAAAAGTCTTCTTGGGGCCCTTGAATCCCAAGTGGGACAAGTTGACCGACATGAATTCACGCGAGCTCCTGGCCACGGTGCCGCTGATTGTAATGATGACCGTCCTGGGCGTTTTGCCATCCCTGTTGTTGAATCCGATCGGCCCGACCCTGGCCCATCTGGTTGAGTTGCTGAAGCTGCCCTGATGATGAACACCCTTCACCTTCTGGCTCCAGTCCTCAGTCTCTGCAGCTTCAGTTTTCTGCTGCTGGCGGTCGATGCCGTCGCATCCGACCACTCGCCACGGATCCGCACCGTCGGATTCTGGCTCGCGATTCTGGGCCTTGGAGTCACCGCCTGGCTGCTGCCGTCCCCCGGAGCGGCTCCTCTTGTGTTTGGCCGCCAGATGCTGGTGTGGGACGGGCTGTCGTACTTCCTGAGCTGGATCGGAATTTTGACGGTCTTTTTTGTCGTGTTGCTCAGCCAGAGGTACAGGGATTTTGAAGACTCCCGAATGAACGCTTATTACAGCTTGCTTTTTCTGACCGTGGCGGGCCTCTACTTTATTTCGACATCCAATGACTTTTTGATGATCTTTATATCAATAGAACTCATCAGCGTGCCGTCCTTTATTCTCGCTGGGTATCTGCGCCATAAAGCGCGATCCAGCGAGGCGGCTATCAAATATTTCCTGATCGGGGCCTTCTCCTCCGCCATGATGGCGTACGGTATTTCCATCCTTTATGGACTCCTGGGCAGTACGTCCCTTCCCTTTCTGAGGGATCATCTTTCTCTCCTGCAAGATCGTCCCGCTCTCGCGTTGATTGCGGTCTTTCTGATTCTGATCAGCTTTGGCTTCAAAATCGCCCTGGTCCCTTTTCATATGTGGGTTCCGGATGTTTTTGAAGGAGCCCCGACGCCGATCGCGGCTTTTCTGTCGGTCGCTCCTAAAATCGCCGGAATCGCCATCGCGCTTCGTGTTTTCGGTCTGGAGATGGCGCACGCCAATCTGGGCGTTTCCAATGTGCTGGCGGTCCTGGCCGCGCTGACGATGACCGTGGCCAACGTGATCGGGCTTCGCCAGACCAACGTGGTGCGTCTGTTGGCGTATTCCTCTATTGCTCACATGGGTTACCTCCTGATGGGTCTGGTGGCTGGAAGTCCGCTGGGAATCAGCGGGGTCTTCCTGTACGGATGGATTTACCTGTTTATGAACCTGGGAGCCTTTGGGGTCGTAATCTGCCTGTCCAACGCGACCGGCTCCGACGAATTATCGTCCTATGCCGGTCTGGCGAAACGGTCGCCTGTGCTGGGTGCACTGATGGCTTTCTTCCTGATCAGCCTGGCCGGCATCCCGCCGACCGCCGGGTTTGTGGCCAAGTTTTATGTCTTCTGGGCGGCGTTTCAAGCCCGATGGTTCTGGCTGGTGGTGGTCGCAGGAGTCAACAGTGTGATCTCCGTCGGCTACTACTTTAAGATCCTGCATGCGATGTATTTCCAGGCGCCCGAAAACAAAGCCCCTGTTTCACTGGACCTGCCCATCCGTTTGACGCTGGCCGCCACGTCCTTCTTTACGCTTCTTCTGGGCCTGGCGCCGGAGTACTTCATGGTCAAAGCCCAGTGGCTCACGACCACCACCGTCAAAACCACGCCAGCGGAATCCATGAAACCGTGAGCAAACCTTCTCTGAATCGCCGGCAGGAACAGGCGCGGCTGGAGGACCTCTACCAGGGGATTTATCCCTATCTTCTTCAAACAGAGCGCGTGCTGCAGGACGTGGCCAGCCGGGGGCAGGGGATGATTCCCGAAATCATCCGCTACGTTGTTCAGGCGGGAGGAAAACGGCTCCGGCCCGCCCTGGTGGTGCTGAGCGCCCAGATGGGCGGGACCCAGAGCGAGGATGTGATCACCGTAGGAGCCGCCTGTGAATTGATCCATCTCTCCACGTTGGTCCATGATGACATGGTGGATCACGCGGTGCTTCGCCACGGAAAGCCAACCGCAGCGGTCCAATTTGGCGATGAGGTCGCGATTCTCTTGGGCGACTATCTGTATGTCGAAGGGTTCACCCTTCTCGCCTCCATCAACGATCCGGTCCTGCTCGATTTGTTCGCCCGCTCAACGCGCTCCATCTGTCACGGCGAAATCAATCAGGTGCGGCGGCGTTTTCAGCTCGATCTCTCTCTGTCCGAGTATCTGTCCTTTATCGATCACAAGACCGCGACGCTCATGAACGCCGCCATGAGAGGGGGGGCCCGCTTGGCGCGTCTGTCAACGGACCAGACAACGGCCCTGGGCCACTATGGCTGGAATATCGGTATGGCCTTTCAGATTATTGACGATACCCTGGATTTGATCGGGGAAGAGGAAGTGACCGGGAAGACCCTTCGCACGGACCTGACGAACGGCAAGCTGACCCTGCCGCTGATCTATTTGCGCGACCGTCTTTCCCCGGCCGATCGGGAGCAGTTCCTGAGTTACTTTAAGAATCCGGACACGGAGGCGGTGTCGCGGCTGATCGGCTGGCTGAAAGACTCCGGCGCGATTCGTGAAGGATTGCGGCAAGCCTCCGGTTTTGCCCACCAGGCTAAAAGTGCTTTGCAGAGTTTCCCGAATTCCTCTCCGAAAACCACGCTGCAGTCGATCGCCGATTATATCGTAACGCGAATCCGTTGACCCGTTTCTGAAAACCAAAACTTTTTGTGCGCGGCGGGGGTCGGTTTGATATAATCTCCGCACGTCAGCAATCAAGAAAGGAAAACGTAGGATTTATGGCCACAATTTCGATGAAAGCTCTTCTGGAAGCCGGTGTCCACTTCGGACACCAGACACGACGATGGAATCCCAAGATGGCCAAGTACATCTTTGGATCCCGCAGCAATATTCACATTATTGATCTGCAGAAAACCGCTAAAGAACTCAAGAAAGCCTACAAGTTTATCCGGGATCTTGCGGTCAATGGTCAACCGGTTTTGTTTGTCGGGACCAAGAAACAGGCCCAGGAGGCCATCTTGACCGAAGCGCAGCGCTGCGGCGCCTTTTTTGTCAGCGAGCGCTGGCTGGGCGGAACATTAACCAACTTCGACACCATTAAGAAATCCATTGGTCGTCTGACCGAGCTGGACAAGATGAAGACCGAAGGGATTTTCCGCGTCATGTCGAAAAAAGAAGTGTCCCGGCTGGAGAAAGAACGGGTCCGGCTGACGAAGACGCTGCAGGGCATCAAAGAGATGCACGAGATGCCCGGCTGTCTTTTCGTGATTGACCCAGTCCAGGAAAACACCGCCATTCTCGAAGCGCGCCGCATGGAAGTCCCGGTGGTCGCTGTCTGCGACACCAATTGCGATCCAGACCTGATTGACTACCCGATCCCCGGAAATGACGATGCGATCCGATCTGTCAAACTCTTCTGCACCCTGATTGCGGACGCCATTCTGGAAGGCAAAGCGGAAGCTGAAAAATCCGCCTCAGCCAGCACCGCCAGCGACGCGGGGCCCGAGCAGCCCGTCACGGAAGCGCCGATCACTCTCTCCGAACAGATCACTCCGGCGGCAGCGCCTGTCGACAAAGAGCCGATCTCGCCTAACTCGAACTAAGCATGTCTGGAACGAACGGAACTCCGATCGCGGCCTCTCAAATACAGGACCTGCGGGAACAAACCGGCGCCGGAATTATGGAATGCAAGAAAGCGCTGCAGGAAGCCAACGGCAATCTTGAAAAAGCCAAAGCCTGGTTGCGGGACCGCGGCGTCGCCCTGGCCGCCAAAAAAGCCGGACGCACCGCCCAGAAGGGGCTGATTGCCTCCTACATTCACGGCGGCGGATCCGTCGGCGTGCTGGTGGAATTGAGCTGTGAGACGGATTTTGTCGCCCGGACCGAAGACTTCCAGAACCTTTCAAGGGAAATCGCCATGCAGATCGCCGCCATGCGGCCGCGCTGGGTCTCCCGCGATCAGGTTCAAGCCGAAGCGGTGGCGGAAAAGCGAAAAGAATTTGAGCACGATGCATTGAAGGAGAACAAGCCGGCGGCTGTGGCGGCGAAAATCGCCGAGGGCAAACTGGACAAGTATCTGGCTGATTTTTGCCTGCTGGAACAGGGCTACATCCGGGAGCCTTCCGGAAAAGTTAAAGTAAAAGACCTCCTGACGGAAGCGGTCGCCAAACTGGGAGAAAATATCGTGATCCGACGCTTCGTCCGTTACGAAATTGGCGGAGAATGACCCGAAAATACAAACGTGTCCTTTTGAAAATATCCGGTGAGGCGTTTCGCGGCGCGGACCGCTACGGCATTGATGTGGATGCTGTTCGGACGATCGCTCGGGAAGTGGCCTCGGCTCTGAAAGGGCGCATCCAGATGGCGATTGTGGTCGGCGGTGGCAATATCTGGCGCGGCACCTCGGACCGAGCCCGTGGTATCGATCGCGTGACCGCCGATTATATGGGGATGATGGCGACCCTCATCAATGCCATGGCGCTTCAGGATGCGCTTGAAAAGATCAATATCCCGACCCGCGTGCAGAGCGCCATTGAAGTGGCAAAACTGTCGGAACCCTATATCCGCCGCCGCGCCATCCGTCACCTGGAAAAAGGCCGTGTGGTCATCTTCGCCGGAGGAACGGGCAATCCCTATTTTTCAACAGACACCACCGCGGCGTTGCGGGCGGTGGAGATTGATGCCAATGTGCTGCTCAAGGGCACGCAAGTCGACGGGGTCTATTCGGACGACCCTCGAACCAACCCCAAAGCCAAACTCCTGACCGAACTGACCGCCATGGAGGCCATCCGGAAACGGTTGCGGGTCATGGATACAACCGCTTTTTCGCTCTGTATGGAAAACCATCTACCGGTCACGGTCTTCAATGTTTACAAACCCGGCAATATCAGGCGCGTCGTCAACGGCGAAGCCGTTGGGACCCGAATCAACAGCCAATAGAACGACCTTATGCTCCCGCGATCGATTCTTCAGCCCGTGGAAAGTCAAATGCAAAAGACCATCGACAAGATGAAGTCGGATTTTTCCACGCTGCGCACCGGACGCGCCAGCACCGCGCTCCTGGAAAACATACGCGTCGAGTACTATGGGAGCCTGGTCCCATTGAACCAGGTCGGTGGAATCGGAACACCGGAGCCTCGCACACTGGAAATTCGTCCCTGGGACAAGACGGCGCTGCAGGCGATCGAGAAAGCGATCCAGAAATCCGACCTGGGGTTAACCCCTAATAACGACGGATCGATTATCCGTCTGCAGATTCCGGCCCTCACGGAAGAGCGGCGTAAGGACCTGATCAAAGTCGTTCGAAAGATGTCGGAAGAATACCGCATCGCCATTCGCAATGAACGGCGTGATGCCGTGGAACGGCTGAAGAAATCCGAGAAGGCGAAAGAAATCGCCGAAGATGACCGGGAAACCGGTGAACATGAAATTCAACGAATGACCGACTCTTTTATCAAAAAAGTGGATGACCAGTTGGCCGCCAAAGAAAACGACATTATGGAAGTGTAGCTTCATGTCCAATCTCCTTTCGGCACATTCCAAATGCGGTGCCGCCCATCTTCCCGAGACCAAACAGAGCGAAAAAGTGATAGCTCCAATCGATCAAACACGCTTGCCGCGCCATATCGCCATCATCATGGACGGCAACGGACGCTGGGCCCGTCAACGACACCTGCCCCGTATTTTCGGGCATCGCGCCGGTATTGCATCGGTCAGGGACATTGTCCGGGCCTGCGGCGAACTCGGTGTTGGCTTTTTAACGCTTTACGCGTTCTCTTCGGAAAACTGGACCCGCCCCAACACGGAAATATCCGCCCTGATGCGACTACTGGAGGAGTATCTGGAAAAAGAGCTGCCGGAACTCCAGAAGAACAATGTGTGTCTCCGGGCCATCGGCCGCCTGGAGGCCCTGCCGCAGGGCGCACAAAAACGTCTCGGCCACGTCATCCAAGCGACGTCTCGAAACACCGGACTGGTCTTGATGCTTGCGTTGAATTATGGCGGGCGACAGGAAATCGTCGACGCCGCCAATCGCGCGATCAGAGACCAGGTTAAAAGGCTCGACGAGAAAATTCTTTCCCACTACCTGTACGCGCCGGATTGCCCGGATCCGGACCTTCTCATCCGGACTTCCGGCGAAATGAGAATCTCAAATTTTCTCCTGTGGCAGTTGGCTTATGCCGAACTGTATATGACGAATACCCCCTGGCCGGAATTCCGCCGTCACCATCTCTTTCAGGCGATCACCGATTACCAGCAGCGTGAACGCCGTTTTGGCGGCCTCTAAATGCTTCTCCCCCGGTTCTTGACCGCTGTCATTGGAGTGCCGCTTCTGTTGGGATCGATCTATTTTGGCAGTCTGCCGTTTTTCTTTGTTGTACTGTGCATCGTTCTATTGGGGCTTCATGAGTTTTACTACCTGGCCCAGGAAACCGGTTATCCCTGTTATGAATGGGTGGGTCTTCTGTTCGGAGCTCTGTTGCTGGTATCGATCTATTTGAATGCGGTGGGGTTCGGCCAGGTCACGGAAAACCAGGGAACCGCTGCGCTCATCAGCTTGGCCCTGCTGGTTTTTGTCCTGCGAAGCCTGGCCCGCGGTCCGGCCGACACAACGCTTTCTGAATGGGGCATCACGTTTTTCGGACTTTTTTATGTCGCCTGGTCGTTCTCCCATCTCGTCCTTCTGCGCGACCTTCGCCCGAATGGCCAGGTTTTGACATTCTTTTTGTTTGTCCTCATCTGGGTGGAGGATATCGTGGCTTATGCGGTGGGCCTGCGGTGGGGGAAACACCCGATTGCGACCGCCATCAGTCCAAAGAAAACGTGGGAAGGCACTGTGGCTGGACTACTGGGAGCATTGGTGGTCGGAACCCTCTTTCAGCAACTCACGGATATCAAACAGGTGATCCACCTTCCCGGCATGCTACTCGTCTCCCTGATCACCGGCCTTCTGGCCTTTTTCTCAGACCTGGGGGAATCCATGATTAAACGCGGAGCGGGGGTAAAAGATTCTTCAACACTCTTACCCGGTCACGGGGGAATTCTCGATCGCTTTGATGCCTTCATTCTCGCGGCACCTGTTTTTTACTATTACTGGGCCTTCTTTAAACGCTGATGACTCTGTCCATGACTGAACGTCCCGCCAACCTCAGCCGAACGACCCGCCAGCGCTTGCCCGTCGAGCGACGCGTGGTTATTTTAGGATCGACCGGTTCGATTGGCGTCAATGCGCTGGGTGTCACGGAGCTCCTGAACGATCGTTGCCGCGTCGTCGGTCTGACTGCCCACAGCAACACGGAGCGCTTGCTGGAGCAAGTCAAGCGTTACCATCCGGAAGTGGTCGCGGTCTGGGAAGAATCCGCAGCCCGGGACATTCGCGCCAAAGGGATCCGCGTGAACGGGAAACCTCTGGCGGTGCTCAGCGGGTTGGATGGCCTGGTGCAGGTCGCGACGTGGCCTTCCGCCAATTTTGTGTTGTCTTCCGTTGTCGGAGCCATCGGGCTGCGTCCGCTTTTGGCGGCTTTGCGAATGGGCCGGACCGTGGCCCTCTCCAACAAAGAGGCTCTGGTCATGGCCGGTCCCCTGGTCATGGCGGAAGCTAAACGATGGAAAGCAACGCTGTTGCCCGTGGACAGCGAACACTCCGCTATCTTTCAGTGCCTGCAGGGTTCGCCGCACGGCGGCGTTAAACAACTCCTTCTGACGGCTTCCGGGGGGCCCTTCTACCGTTCGAAGAAATCTCTGGCCCGCATGTCCGTCGAGCAGGCGTTAGCCCATCCCACTTGGAAAATGGGGCGCAAGATCACGATTGACAGCGCCACACTCATGAATAAGGGGTTGGAAATGTTGGAAGCCAGCATCCTGTTTGATCTGCCGATTGATCAGGTGAATGTCGTGATTCATCCACAATCGATCGTTCATTCGCTGGTGGAATTTGTCGACGGCGCCATGCTGGCCCAGCTGTCCTGGCCCGATATGTGCCTGCCGATCCAGTATGCCATGACCTATCCCGAACGCCTGCCCGGCCGGCTGAAACCGCTGGATTTGGTGAAAGTCCGGAATCTGGAGTTTCTGCAACCGGATTTCCACCGGTTTCCCTGCCTGACGATTGCCCGGGACGCCGCACGCCAGGGCGGCACCTGGCCGACGGTGCTCAATGCCGCCGATGAAGTCGCTGTTTACGCCTTTCTCAACGGCCAGATCCATTTTGGGGCTATCCCGCGAATCGTTGAAAAGACATTGGCCAAACATCAAGGTTCTTCGCGTTTATCGCTGGAGACCGTCCTGGAGGCTGATCGCTGGGCCCGTCATGTTGCGAAGGAGTTTATTCGATGATTGAAACAATCGGCCGTATCGTGCTCGCCATACTATCCCTTGGGATTGTCGTCATCATCCACGAATGGGGGCATCTGATTGTCGCCCGTTTGATGGGGGTGCGCGTGGAGCGCTTTACGGTCGGTTTTGGCCCGGAACTATTTGGCTGGACCTCCAGGGGGATCCGATATTCGGTCTGCGCCATCCCTCTGGGCGGCATGGTTAAAATGGCTGGAGAGTCTTTGGATGAACAGACCCAAAACCCGGATGAATTTTTTGCGCAGCCCTGGTATCGCCGTATCGCGATCGCTCTGGCCGGACCATTGATGAATTATGTTCTGGCGTTTGCGCTTTTTGCTGTTATCGCCGGAGCCTGGGGAACCTTTCGTCCTTCCGATCAGCCCATTGTCGGAGACGTGGTGCCGGGCCTGCCGGCGGCGGAGTCCAAGCTGCAACGGGGAGATCGCATCCGGCAAATCGACGGGGAACCCATTGTATCCTGGGAACAAATGGCCCGTTTGATTCACAACAAACCGGACCAGGCGCTGAAACTGCGAATTGAACGTGCCACAAATTCTGCCCCCATTCAACTGTTAGAGATGACCCTTACGCCCAAGCGCGATCCCCAACACGGCCAGGGCCTGATCGGCATCATGCCGCAGATCGACAAGGTCAAACCGGGACTCCGTGGAAGTCTTTCCAGCGGCGCAAGGGATGTGACGCTCTGGACGATCCAGCCGATGAAATACATCGGACAAAAACTGGCGCGATGGGAAGGGCCCCGCGAGCTTTCCGGTCCGTTGGGTATTTTCCAGATGGTTTCCAGGACCACCCGCGAAGGATTATCGGATGTCCTTTACTTGATTGCGATCATTTCCACAGGTCTGGGGCTGTTCAATTTATTCCCGATTCCGATGCTGGATGGCGGCCATATCTTTCTTTACCTTATTGAGGGCATCGTGCGGCGTCCGTTGAGCCGGCGTTTCATGCAGATCGCGAACACCGTCGGACTCTCCGTGATTATTACGATTTTTCTCTACGCGTCTTATCAGGACGTGCTGCGCTGGCAGAGCGGATTCTGGAAATAAAACCCATGCGATTCAGCCGAGCTTTCATCCAGACCCTTCGGGAGACGCCGAGTGAGGCGGAAATCGTCTCGCACCAACTCATGCTGCGGGCCGGTCTCATCCGGAAACTGGCGGCCGGCATTTACGAATGGCTTCCGATGGGGCTTCGGATCCTCAAAAAGGTTGAACAGATTGTCCGTCAGGAGATGAATGCGGTGGGGGGGCTGGAGGTCTGGCTCCCTCAGCTGCAGCCCAGAGAGCTCTGGGAAGAAACCGGCCGCTGGGGGGTGTATGGCAAGGAGTTGATGCGGCTCAAGGACCGCAAAGATTCTGATTTCTGCCTGGCGCCCACCGCCGAAGAAGTGATTACGGATCTGGTCCGCCGGGAAGTGCGGTCCTACCGTGCCTTGCCGGTCATGCTGTATCAGTTCGGCGTGAAATACCGCGATGAGATCCGCCCGCGTTTTGGCGTCATGCGCGCCCGCGAGTTTCTCATGAAGGATGCTTACTCTTTTCACGCGGACGAGGCTGACGTCAACCGGTTCTATCTGGAGGTCGTCGAGGCCTATAAGAAGATTTTTACCCGATGCGGTCTGCGCTTCCGTCCGGTTGAAGCGGAATCCGGTGCGATCGGGGGGAGTTTCTCCCACGAATTTATGGTTCTGGCCGATACCGGGGAAGAAGGCATCGTCAGCTGCGCCTGCGGTTACGCCGCCAATGTAGAACGGGCCGAATTGCCGGTGGTCACCAAAGCCGTCGCCAACCCTCCAACCCCAAAACCCGAAGAAGTGCCCACGCCGAAGGCCTCCAGCGTGGAAGCGGTGGCTAAAATCCTTAAACGGCCGGCTGATCAGTTCATCAAGCTGCTGGTCCTGATGGCCGATGACAAACCGTTTGTGGTGCTGATGCGGGGGGATCATGAATTGAATGAAGCCAAACTGCAGCGGATTTTGAACGCGCAACGCATCGTGAAAGCCAACGAAGCGACGTACACCCAGACCACGGGAGCGCCGGTGGGCTTTGCCGGGCCGGTGGGTTTGAAAATCCCGGTCCTTGCGGATTATGCGGTCCGCTCGATCACCGACGGAGTGACCGGAGCGGGGAAGGCGGACACGCACATGATTCATGTGGTGCCTGACCGCGATTTTATGCCCCAACGCTACGCGGACCTGCGCAAGGCCGTGGGGGGAGATCCTTGTCCGCACTGCGGGAAGCCTCTTGAGTATCACCGCGGTATTGAAGTCGGTCATACTTTCAAGCTGGGAACGAAGTATTCTGCCAGCATGAAGGCGACGTATTTGGATCTACAGGGAAAAGCCCAGCCATTTGTGATGGGTTGTTATGGAATCGGGGTTTCTCGCGTGGTGGCGGCCTGTATTGAGCAATGTCACGATGCCAACGGACTTGTCTGGCCAGCGCCCTTAGCCCCCTGGGACCTCGAAATCATACCGCTCAATATGTCCAATGACTCGGTTAAGAAAACAGCCGAAAACCTTTACAATCAGGCGCTTTCACTCGGCGTCGACGCGCTGTTGGATGACCGGGATCTAACCGCCGGGGTCAAACTGAAAGACGCTGATTTAATTGGAATTCCTTTTCGGATCGTCGTCGGAGAGCGTAAAATGGCTGAGGGGAAGGTGGAGTTCCGCCGCCGTACAGAAAAAGCCTCCCAGGATGTCACGATCGAGGAGGCGCTAGCGCTTGTCCGCTCAGCCTGCCAGGCACCCCCGGATACGAAGGTTTAGTGGCGAAATCGCGGTAAATTTGATAGACTCACGTTCGTGAGAGTGGCTTGGGCCACTCTTTTTTTTCTTAACAAAACAAATGACCGCGGCGAAAAGCGTTATAGTGGAGCAAATTGAACAACTCAGCTTTCCAGTACTGCAGGAACACGGGGCTGAGCTGGTTGATCTTCAGTTTGTCCATGAGCATGGTCACTGGGTTTTACGCTTTTTTCTGGATAAGGAAAATGGTATCACGCTGGATGATTGCGCCCAGCTGAGCAATCACCTGGGCCGGATTCTCGATGCCACCGACGTCATCCAGCAGTCGTATTCGCTGGAAGTATCTTCCCCGGGACTGTACCGGCCCCTGCGGAAGGAAAGCGATTTTAAGCGGTATATCGGTCAGCGCGTGGATGCCCGGGTGTTTGCACCGTTGAATGGCCGCCGACACTTCCGCGGCATCATTGAATCCGCCGAGAATGACACCGTCATCGTGCGTGATTCAACCGGTGAAGTTATTTCGCTGCCGTTGGCCGGCCTGGCCAAAGCCAATTTGGATCCGGAGATTGAAATCTAATGCACCTCGGAGGTTGTTGTGGCTGAGAAGAATGAACTGATTCCTGTCTTGGAACAAATCGAACGGGACAAGGGTATTAAAAAAGACGATATTATCCACATGATTGAGCAGGCGTTGGTGTCTGCCTATAAGAAGCACTCCGGCAAGATGGTGAATCTGGAAGCCAAAATCAATCCGGAGACAGCCGAAGTGCAGGCCTTTTTAATCAAAAAAGTAGTCGCGCAAGTCGTGAATGACAATATCGAAATTGATCTGCCGAAAGCGCTCCAGTACAAGTCCGACGCGCAAGTGGACGAGGACATCCGGATCCCGGTCGTCACGGAAGATTTTTCGCGGATCGCGGCCCAGACAGCCAAGCAGGTCATTATCCAGAAAATCCGCGAGACGGAACGCCAGAGCCTGCTGGAAGAGTTCCAGACCAAAGAGGGCATTCTCGTTGGGGGAACGGTTCATCGTTTCGTCGATCATAATCTCATTATCGATCTGGGCAAGGCCGAGGGGATTCTCCCCGCGCGCGAACAGGTTCGCCGGGAACGTTTTTCCATCGGTGAACGTTTGAAAATCATGGTCCTCAAAGTGGAACGGGGCACCCGCGGCCCGAAGATTTTGCTCAGCCGTTCGCATCCCCTGCTGGTTCAACGTCTCTTCGAGCAGGAAGTGCCGGAAGTGTATGAGAAGATGGTGGAGATCGTTGAAGTGGTCCGTGAACCGGGGTTCCGGTCCAAAGTGGCGGTGAAGAGCAACAATCCCAAGATCGAACCGGTCGGCGCCTGCGTAGGCGTTAAAGGATCGCGCGTCCGGCCGATCATTGATGAGTTGCGCGGCGAACGGATCGACGTGATCGCTTATTCCAGCGACCCGGCCAAATATATTGCGCAGAGCCTGTCTCCGGCCAAAGTAGTCACCGTCAACATCGTTAATGAAGCCGGAAAACAAGCGGAGATCATTGTCACTGATGATCAGCTATCGCTCGCCATCGGCAAATCTGGACAGAATGCCCGCCTGGCGGCCCGCCTGACGGGCTGGCATATCGACATTAAGTCGGAAACCCAGCGGAAGGAAGCGGCCCAGGAGCGCGTGGCCGCCAGCGCGGAAGCGCTTTCTCATCTGGAAGGGGTCGGACCCAAAACGATCGAGATCCTTATTAAAGGCGGCTGGGGTAACCTGGAAAAACTGTCGCACGCCAAACCGGATGCTTTAACCGGGCTTCGAAGCATTGGGGACAAAACCGCCGTTAAAATTATTGAGTCGGCCAAAGAGGTCCTGGCCAAAAAAGAACAGGAACAGCCGAAAACTGAAACAACAGAAGGATCAACGGGTGAATCAACCAATAAACCGGCGGAACCGGATCAAGAAACTTCATCCTAATGGACCCTAAAACGGAAAAAAGCGAAAAACCCGGCACGCATAAAAAACCCCTTCACCGTCCGGTGAGGCGCCGGCCACTGAATCCGCGGCCCCGAAGCGGATGGTGCTCAAAACACTCAAACGCGTCGCCGCTACGCCGCCCCCGTCGCCGACGCTTCACAAGGTGTCGCGTGAATTAACGCGTCGAGTGATTCCCAAAGCACCACCGCCAAAACCCAAACCGGTTTCGCCTCCCGAACCGCCAAAACCGGTCGAAAAAGCACCCGTCCCGGCACCCGCGGCCACCCCGGTTCCCGCCGTTACTCCGACGCCAACGCCAGCGGCCCTGCGAAAAGAAACACCGGCACCGGTGAAAGTTTCTGCCCCAGACAAGACTCCTGCGGAAGCACCGGTGTCTCCAAAACCGATTGAGAAAAAGAAAGAACCAGCCAAAACCGAACCAACAGCAACTTACAAGATGCCGGCCCCGGGGCCGTTTAAGGCGACTCCGATTCGTCCTTCTTCACCCAAACATGCGGCACCGGCATCGTCGGGTACGTCATCCGGTGTTCCCGTAGACCCATCGACAGCCAAAAGTGCACCGGCAGACGCTCAGGCCCCTGCTCCGGTTCGCACCAAAGTCCGTATCCCTGAAGTGCTGACGGTGAAAGATTTAGCGGAATGTCTGGGCACCAAACCGATCGATGTCATTAAGAAAATGCTCAGTCTGGGAACCATGGTCACGATCAACCAGCAGATTGATTCGGATGTCGCGACGCTGGCCGCGGATGCACTCGGGTTCGACATTGAAATCATTCCGATCATGCAGGAACAGGTTGTTGAGGAAGAAAAGGAAGATCCCGCCAAACTCAAACCGCGTCCGCCAATCGTGACGATCATGGGGCATGTTGATCACGGGAAAACGAGCCTGCTGGACACGATTCGCCAGACCAGTGTGGCGGCCAAGGAAGCCGGAGGCATTACGCAACATATCGGGGCCTACCGTGTTCATACCGCCAAGGGAGACGTCGTGTTCCTCGATACCCCGGGTCATGAAGCGTTTACCGCCATGCGGGCCCGCGGCGCGCAAGCGACCGATATCGTGGTTCTGGTCGTTGCCGCAGACGACGGCGTCATGCCCCAGACACTCGAGGCCATTGATCATGCCCGCGCGGCCGGTGTACCGATCATGGTGGCGATCAATAAAATTGATCTTCCAACCGCCAATGTCGAACGCATTAAACGGGATTTATCACAGCATCAGCTCGTCTCCGAAGAATGGGGCGGCAAAACAATTTTCGTCGAAGTCTCGGCCAAGAAGGGCACGAACATCGATAAACTCCTTGAGATGCTCTCATTGGAAACGGAACTTCTGGAACTCAAAGCCGATCCGGACCGGTCCGCCGCCGGTGTGATCGTCGAGGCCCGTCTGGATCCCCGGCGCGGCGCGTTGGCCACTCTGCTCATCCAAAAAGGAACGCTCCACGCAGGAGATATTGTTGTGGCCGGTCTGGCGTTTGGACGCGTACGGGCCCTCTCGGATGACCGGGGCACCCGTCTGGAACAGGCGGGTCCTGCGACTCCCGTCGAAATTCTAGGACTGACCGGCATTCCGCAAGCCGGCGAACGATTTATCGTCATGGCCGATGAACGGGAGGCGCGCTCCCTGGTCGAACGGCGGCAACTGGTAATCAGCGAGCAGATCGCCAAGCAGCGCCATGTGACGCTGGAAACCCTCCACGAGCGCGTCGCCGACGGTAAGATGCGGGAACTCAAAATCATTATAAAGGCTGACGTTCAAGGCTCGGTGCAGGCGCTGCGGGACGCGCTGGACCGCATGTCCACAGACGAGATCCGGCTGAATGTCATTCATGCAGGCGTGGGCGGCATCAATGAAACCGATGTCACACTCGCCGATGCGAGCGATGCCGTGATTATCGGATTTAACGTGCGCGCCGACGCCAAATCCGAAGAAATCGCCCGCCGGGAAGATGTCGACATCCGGACCTACCGCATCATTTATGAAGCCATCGCGGATGTGCGCGCGGCCATGGAAGGATTGCTGGAACCCGAGAAGCAGGAAATCCGGATCGGCCGGGCCGAAATCCGGCAGGTCTTCAAGGTCTCCAAGGGCGGCACCATCGGCGGAAGCCTGGTCTCCGATGGACAGATCGTCCGGGGAGCCAAAGCGCGTCTCTTGCGCGACAATGTCGTTGTTCATGAGGGAACCATCGAATCCCTGAAGCGGTTTAAGGATGACGCGCGCGATGTTGATAAAGGATTTGAGTGCGGCATCGGGTTGGGCAATTTTCAGGACATTAAGCAGGGCGACGTGGTGGAATGCTACCGGGAGGAGACGCGGGCCCGCAAGCTGGAGGAGTCGAAATGAGCCCTTCGACGTTGCTCAGGGCCATGGTGAGCGGAGTCGAACCATGAGCCGCCGGCGGCAGGAACGTGTCACCGAGCTGATCCACCAGGAAGTCTCCAAGGCGATCCTGCACATCAAGGCCCCTGGGCTGGGATTCATTACCGTCGTGGCTGTCCGTTTGAGTCCGGACTTCAGTCAGGCGCGCGTCTATTATTCGGTTTTAGGCAGCGAAGACGAACGCCAGCGCACCCAGATAGCGCTCGATCGGGCCAAATCCTTCTTTCGCTCCGAGCTGCGCCGACTCGAAAGCCTCAAAAATCCACCCGAACTCGCCTTTATCCTGGACAACAGCGCTGAAGAAGCTCAAAAAATTCTGGGCGTGCTTTCCAATCTCGAAAAAGAGCGCGATCCCGCCCCTCCGAAACCCCATCCGGCTTCGTGACCATGACTCAGGCCTGCCCCGACGCGGCTCAGGTAATGGAGCCTGGCGACCGGCCCGTCGAAGGATTGCTGCTCATCGATAAGCCGTCCGGTCCGACTTCCTATGACTGCGTGCATCACGTCAAACGCATTTCCGGACAACCCCGCGTGGGACATTGCGGGACATTGGACCCGCTCGCGCAGGGTGTGTTGATTTTGCTTTTAGGCCGTGCCACCAAACAGCAGGACGCCTTTCTCGGGATGGAAAAACAGTACTGGTTCCGGGCTCAATTCGGGATTTTGACCGACACCGGAGATCGGGAGGGGAAACGTCTTCAAACGATGGGTGTTTTGCCTCTCGAATCGTGTCCTTTACAAACGGTCCTGACCGGTTTTGTCGGCGAGCACGGGCAGATCCCGCCGCGTTATTCGGCGCTCAAGTACAAAGGAAAACCCTATTACCATTGGGCCAGACGGGGAATGGATATCCCGCGAGTCCCTCGTCCGGTTCAAATTCATTCATTCGAACTCCTGAAATTGGACGGGGCTTTTTGGGAAGCCCGTGTCACCTGTTCGCGAGGGACTTACATCCGGACGCTGGTCGAAGAAGTGGCTCAGCGCTTGGGAACGATTGCGACACTGGAGGCACTCGTGCGCGAGCGGGTCGGGAACTACCGGCGCGAAGCGGCCTTGTCCTGGGACCGTTTGTTGACGCTGGATCGCGAGGGACTTCGAGGGTATTGTGAACCGAACATCCGTACTGACACTCGGAACATTTGACGGCATCCACCGCGGTCACCAAGCGATTGTCCGCAACGTCCGACGAAGGGCTAAACGCCTGGGTGCCCAAAGCATGGTTCTGGCCTTCGGCATACCTCCACGGCATGCCGATGAACCCTGGCGCATGCCGGTTCTCCTGACCACCCGGGAAGAAAAGCTTAATATCCTGAGCCAACTGGGAATCGACCACGTTCGGATCCTCACCTTTGATCGAAAGACGGCATCGACTCCTCCCGAACGATTTTTCCTGAACACGATTGTCCGGAAATGCGGAGCGCAGGAGATGATCGTCGGTCCCCGCGTGGCGTTTGGCAAAAATCGTGCGGGCCGGCTGGCGCAATTGAGGCAACTCGGTCGCCGGTATCAGGTGCGCATTCAGCTGGTCCGGAATATCAAAGGACCGAGCACAGATATCTCGTCGCGCCGCATTCGTGCGTTCCTGCGAAAAGGGGATCTGCACTCCGCCAATTTACTTCTGGGGTATCCTTACTCCGCGGTGGGTCGCGTCGTTCATGGGGACCACCGTGGCCATCACCTTGGGTTTCCAACCGCCAACCTGGCGGTCTCGGCTGACAAAATACTGCCTCCGGGGGTCTATTGGGTTAAAGTACTCCCGGGACATCAGGATGTCCCGCTCAGCTCGAAAGCGTTGATCCGGGGGATTGACGGGCTCTGTAATGTCGGGATCCATCCCACGTTTACACCGCTGTCTCATGAAATCCATTGTGAAGTCTTTCTGTTGGGTTATCACAAAATGCTTTATGGGAAAACCCTGCGGGTTGTTTTTTTACGGAAGATTCGCAAGGAAAAACGTTTTTCATCCGCAGAGGCTCTGGTCGCCCAGATTCAGCGCGATGTGGCCAAGACTCGCCGGTGGGCGCGTGTTTTCTTTACAAAATAGAGCCGTTTCGATATAATAACTCCGCTTTAAAAAATAAAAAAATGGCGCTAACAAAAGAACTCAAAAAGAACACGGTAGAGCGTTTTAAACAGCACACGACCGATACAGCTAGTCCCGCTGTTCAGATTGCTCTCATCACCGAACGCATTACTCAGTTGACCAACCATTTCAAGGCGCATGGCAAGGACTTCGGTTCCCGCCAGGGCCTTCTGAAACTGGTAGGCAGTCGCCGCAGACTATTGAATTACCTGCGCGTGACCGATCTTTCCAAATACAAGGAATTGATTGATCAACTGAATTTACGTCGGTAACGATATCCAACCCATCGCTTTGGAGTTGCCCAGGCCGACAGCCGGATTTTCTCCGGAAGTGCCTGGGTTAAACTCGTGAGTGATGGGTTTTTGTCGGCGCAAAGAATAACAGGAGGATCACACCCGTGGTGGATCAAGTCAAGAAGACAGACGTTGAAGTGGGCAGTCAAAAAATAAGCTTTGAGACAGGGGCCTTGGCTAAACAGGCCAATGGAGCCGTTCTGGTGACCAGCGGTGAAACCGTCGTGCTCGTGACGGCTGTTGCGTCGCCAAAACCAAGGGAAGGATCCGATTTTCTGCCGTTGACGGTCGACTACCGTGAACGGACCTATGCCGCAGGGCGCATCCCAGGCGGATTCTTTAAACGCGAAGGCAGAGCGCGTGACGGGGAAATTCTGACCTCGCGGCTGATCGATCGTTCGATTCGTCCGCTTTTCCCGGAAGGTTTTACGCATGACGTCCAGATCAGCGCGATTGTGCTGTCCAGCGACGGGGTCGTGAATCCGGACATTTTGTGCATGAACGGCGCCTCCGCCGCTCTGTATGCGTCGAACATCCCGTTTCAAGGGCCGATCGCCGCCGTCCGGATTGGACGCCTCAACGATCAGCTCGTGGTTAATCCTGCGATTCCCGACGAGTCGGAAAGTACGCTGGATCTGGTGGTCGCCGGTTCCAAAGAAGCCCTTTTAATGGTTGAAGGCGGAGCCAAAGAAGTCCCCGAGTCCGTCCTCTTAGACGCGCTGGCGCTGGCGATGAAGGAAATCCGCCGCCTCTGCGAAGCGCAGGAACAATTGATCCAAGGTTCCGCCAAACCCAAAATGGCCTGGAACACCGTGGCCATTTCGGATGACTTGAAGCAAGCCATTGATTCGATCGCCCGCCCGGGCCTGCGGGAAGCGGCTCAGACCCAGGATAAGGCGGCGCGCGATCAAAAAGTGGCGTCCGTCAAAGAAGCGGTTCAAGTTCAGTTGTCCGAAAAATATCCAAACTCTGAAGAGGCCATGGCCGTCACGGTTGAAAATATTCTCTATGAAGAAGTCCGCCATCTCATTTTGATCGACCGGCGCCGTTCAGACGGACGCGCGTTTGATCAAATCCGGCCTTTAACCTCCCGCGTCGGGGTGTTGCCGCGCACGCATGGCAGCGCACTCTTCACGCGCGGTCAGACCCAGGCGCTGGTGACCGTCACCCTCGGCACCCCGTCCGACATGCAGATCATGGACGAACTGGAGGGGGAATATAAGGAACACTTTCTTCTCCACTACAACTTTCCGGGTTTTTCAACCGGAGAACCGAAAGCGGATCGCGGCCCCGGACGCCGGGAGATCGGACATGGCGCTCTGGCCAAACGGTCGTTGTACCCCGTCCTGCCGAACGAAGAAGAATTCCCGTATACCATCCGCATTGTTTCGGACATCCTGGAATCCAACGGATCTAGCTCGATGGCCTCCGTTTGTGGAGGGCTTCTGGCCCTTTTTGACGCCGGTGTCCCGGTGAAAAAACCGGTGGCCGGCGTGGCCATGGGACTGGTCAAGGAAGGCGAGAGATACGCCATTCTGACGGATATCCAGGGCATGGAAGACCACCTCGGCGACATGGATTTCAAAGTGGCCGGGACTCCCGACGGCGTGACCGGCATCCAGATGGATATTAAAATTGCCGGTATTTCGATCGACATTCTCAAAGAAGCCCTGGAGCAGGCCCGCAAAGCAAGGCTTTTCATACTCGAGCATATGCGCAGCACGCTGGAAGCTCCCCGAACGGAACTTTCCGTCTATGCGCCGCGCATGGTGACCGTTCATATCCCGGTGGATAAGATCGGCGCCCTGATCGGCCCGGGCGGCAAGAACATTCGTCGCATCATCGAAGAAACCGGAGCCGAAGTTGAAGTCGAAGACGATGGTTCCGTTTTCATCTCATCGACCGATTCGGTCGCGGTGGAACGCGCGAAAGAGCAGGTCGTCTGCCTGACCGTGGAAGCAGAAGTCGGCAAGATTTACAAAGGCAAAGTCACCCGCATCATGGGCATCGGCGTCTTTGTGGAAATTCTGCCGGGTAAGGAAGGTCTTATCCGGATGAATCAGCTGGCCCCGACGTTCGTTGAAAAAGCCGAAGACGTCGTCAAAGAGGGCGAAGAGATCGAAGTGAAAGTTCTTGAAGTCGACCAGCAGGGCCGCATCAATCTGTCGCGCAAAGCGGTGACGCATCCCGGGTCGGAAGCTGAATCTCGACGAGACGGTCCCGGCGGCGGTTTCCGCGGCGGAGAACACCGCGGCGGTCCGCGCCGCAGCTTCGGCGCGCCAGGAGAACGGCCGCATCGTAGCCGATAATGACGGAAAAACAACCGAAAGAAGACGCCTCCGGAACACAGCTGCCGGTCGAAAAGACCGGAAACAAGGACGTTCAGCAACTTCAAGAGCTTTACGACTTGATGCAAAAAGAAGGTCTTGATTCCATCGAACTCAAGGACAACGAGACCCGCATCCGTTTAACGCGTCATGTGGAAGCGCCCTGGCAAGGCCATTTCATTCCTATCCCGCGAAACTCTTCGAACGAATCGCCGTCCGCTAACGGCTCTCCATCGTCTGCTCCAGCGGAAAACGATAACCTGGAAACCATCGCCTCACCTCTGGCCGGTGTTTTTTACCGAGCCTCCTCCCCGACCAGTGCTCCCTACGTCAAAGAGGGAGACATCGTTGAAAACGGACAAACGCTCTGCATCGTCGAAGCGATGAAAGTCATGAATGAAATAAAGGCTGAAAAACGCTGCCGCATCGCGCGTATCCCGGCTGAAAACTCCCGGCCGGTGACAGCGGGGCAGCCCTTGTTCATGGTGGAGCCCGCTTAATGGCCCTGCGCACGTGGCGCCACTTTAAAGCAAAGCTATCCAGCCGGAAAAGCAAATACAAAGAAGCGATTACCCCGGAGTTTGCCGGTTTTTGCCTGGCCGCGGTGGCCATTCTCGGGGTTTATTGTACCGTCCGGCCGCAGCACTCCGGTGTCCTGGGCGCCATGACGGCGCGCAGCGTTTCCCGGGGTGTCGGGCAGGCCGCGCTCCTGCTCTGGTTCTTTATCGGTTATCGCGCGTTTCGCTTGTTGTTCCGGCGCGAAGATCGCCATCCCTGGCGCTATGTGCTGGTGGACGCGGTCTTGCTGGCGGCTGTGTGTTTTTTCTTATCCGCGTTCGGCGAGCGTTTTCTCGATATAAATCCCGGCGGCTACCTTGGAAAAGCGTCCCATCTCTTTTTCTCTCATCTTCTTGGCAAAGGGGGTTCCTTTTTACTGTCTGCAGCCGTTCTTGGAGCCCTTCTCCTCTGGCGATGCGGACAGAAACCGGGAGTCGTGATGACCTGGATTGGCCAACGGTTACTTCATGACTGGCAGGAATGGCGACAAGCGGTAGGCCAGGCCAAGGAAAAGCCCGCCACGACCCTCCGCAAAGCGCTTCCGAAAGCCCTTCCGGGCTCAATGGAAAAACCAGTCGTCCGAGCACGTTCCGAAGCTCCAACCGTTGTCACCCCACCGGTCTTTAACGCCGCCGCGAAACCACCTCTGCGAAAACCAGTGCCGGCGATGGCCTCTGCGACAACAACAGCGAGCGCGACGTTGGAAGCCCCTGCCGAACCCTTTAAATTGCCTCCGGTGGAACTGCTCATTGCGGGCGACGGGTTCCATGTGATGGCCAAAGAAGAAGAACTTCTCGCCAGCGCTCAACATCTGGAAAAAACACTGGCTGATTTTGGTGTTCAGGGAAAAGTGGTTGAAATTCACCCCGGACCGATCATCACCCGCTTTGACTATACGCCGGCCCCTGGGATCAAGGTCCAGACCGTCGCCGGGCTGGCCAATGACATCGCCCTGGCCATGAAAGCGATGAGTGTCCGGATCGTCGCTCCCATCCCGGGCAAATCCGCGGTCGGGATTGAACTTCCAAACGCCAAACGCGCGGTGGTCCGGTTCCGAGAAGTGGTTGAATCCCCTGATTTTCAAAATCATCCGTCCAAGCTGGCCCTGGCCCTGGGGAAGGATGCCGAAGGCCACCCGATCGTTGCGGATCTGGCCAACATGCCTCACCTTTTGATCGCTGGGAGCACGGGATCAGGGAAATCGGTTTGTATCCATGGATTGATCCAATCGCTCATGTACCGGGCGACTCCGGATGAAGTGAAAATCCTGCTGATTGATCCCAAGCGACTGGAACTTCCACTCTATAACGGCATCCCTTACCTGTTCGATCCGAACCAGAATCCCGACACCGTCCGTGTCATTACCGATTCGAAAGAAGCCGCCAAGGCTCTGGAAGGCGTGATTAAAGTGATGGATCACCGCTTTAAAAAATTTGCCAGCGCCATGGCGCGCGACATCGGTCATTACAACGAGAAAGTCGTGGCCGAGGGGGGGACTCCGGAGTATTACCTGGTTGTCATCATCGACGAATTAGCGGATTTAATGGCGGTCGCCGCCAAAGAAGTCGAAACCTCCATTCAACGGCTGGCCCAGATGGCGCGGGCGGTCGGCATTCATCTGGTCCTAGCGACGCAGCGTCCGAGCGTCGATGTGATCACCGGCGTGATTAAAGCCAACCTGCCGGCGCGTATCGCCTTCCGGGTCGCCTCTCAGACGGATTCCCGCGTCATTCTGGACTGTTCCGGAGCCGAGAATCTCCTGGGGATGGGGGACATGCTCTTTTTGCCGCCGGGCGCTCCCAAACCGGAGCGGATTCAATGCGGTCTTGTCACCGCCAAAGAGGTCCAGGTCGTCTCCGATTATGCGCGCTCCAAAGGCAAGCCCAGTTATGAACGCCTTCTGTCTCCGATCGCCAGCAACCCGGACGGCTCTCCAGCGGATCCGGGGGCTCGCGAAGAACTGGATGATCTTCAGCAGGCATTGATGCTGGTGCTGGAACGACGGCGGGTTTCTCAAGATCTCCTGAAAGCCCATTTTGGATCCTCCGCGCGGGCCACGGATTTGCTAAGTTTATTAGAGATTAAAGGCTTCATTGCCAAGCCGGAAGGCACGAATCGGTGGACCATCTATTTTGATCGAATCGATGCCTATCTTGGTCAGCTTAAAAGCCAGTCCCCGGCAAACGGATAAACTCCACAGGGTTATTCAATGATTTCACGTATGTCTAAAATCACTCGCATTGTTTTGGGAGCCGGGTTTCTGGGGTGGTTGGGTTCGGGCATTCCCGGACACGCCGAAACTCAGCCGGGACTTTCGCAAAGCGAAGTGATTCGGAACATTCAATTGACCGCCGCGGCGGTCCGGTCGCTCGAGTGCCGTTTTACCGAACATATTCAGCGCCGGGGTTTCCCGACCGAGACGATTCAGGGCCGTCTGCGGTGCCTGCGCCCCAATAAACTGCGCATCGACCAGCGTGTGCCGGATCAACAACTGATCGTTTCGGATAACCGCACCCTTCGCATTTACACACCCGCCGCCGGACAACTGCTGACCGGCGACCGGGCGCGCTGGCTGGCGCAAAACGGTTTTCCCGATCCCCTGCTGAGTTTTGTCAGTGATTTTCCTGTGGAACGATGGACGGAACGCTATACGATCCTGTTCGGCGGCCATGACAAGGGGCTTTATCAGTTGATTTTCCGTCCCAAACGCGCGGACGATCAATCGCTCGAATTGTGGGTTTCCGATGAGACCTTTCTTCCTCGGCTGGGACATATGCCGTCCGATGACAACACGATTGACATCCTCTTTGACCATCTGCGGGTGAATCCTCCCATTCAAGAATCCATTTTTCATCCGGAAATTCCAAAAAATACGGTGATTGTCCCCATGCCCTCATGACCCCCGAAAACCCCATTCCTCCCGAAAAAAAGGTTTCCATCGGGGACACCCTCCGGCAGGGACGGCTCCGTCGAAATCTTTCCATTCCGGAATGCGCCAAACAGACCCGTATTTCGCATCAGTATCTCGAAGCGCTCGAAGAAGAACGTTGGGACGATCTTCCTTCGGAAAGCCATCGCTCCGGTTTTTTGCGGCTCTATTCGCAATTTCTGGGGGTCCCCTCCGAGGAGATCATCAGTCACTATCTGCGCCTTCACGGACAGGCTGCTACGCACTCCTATGGTCGACCCGGAAAGCCCGGTCCGTCTCTGACAAAACCCCCGGCGGCCGCGTCAGACTGGTATCCGGCCTCCTGGGCCCAGTGGAGCGGCGTATTCATCGTGTGCCTCATCGCCGCCTGGGGGATTTATCACGCTATCGGTTGGAGAATACCGGACCAACGGATTGTCCCGATGGTCCGACTCCGGCAACACGCGTCGGCCCGCTTGATACCCTTGTCAACGGTTTCAACCAACAAAATCCGCATCAACGCTCAGGCCGACAGCTGGCTGCGCGCCGTCTCCAGCGGCCGGCTTCTCTTCGAGGGGATTCTCCCGGCCGGCGCGACCAAAGAATGGGCGGGACCCGGCCCCTTTGAATTGAAAATCGGCGATGTGAAGGGACTGACGGTTTACTGGAACGATCAGCCCGTGGATATTCAGAGCACCGCCCGCGGACGCACCCTTGAGCTGCGTCTGCCGCCCACCAAATGACACTCGCGAACCGATTAACGCTCCTGCGCCTGGCGCTGCTCCCGGTGTTCATGACGTTTATGATCTGGGACAACGTGTGGACACGCCTTCTGGCGCTCCTGATTTTTATCGGCGCCAGCATCACCGACTGGTATGACGGGGCCCTGGCCCGGCGAACGAAAACCGTCACCGTCGTCGGCACCCTGCTGGACCCGCTGGTCGACAAGATGCTCATTGCCACCGCGCTCGTCGGTTTTGTCGAACTTCGCGAGATTCATGTCCCGGCCTGGATGGTGGTGATCATCATCGGCCGGGAATTCCTGATCACGGGTCTCCGGATGCTGGCCGCGTCCCGGGGCCGGGTGATGGCGGCTGAACAGGCCGGCAAAACGAAGATGGTCTCACAAATTACAGCGGTGATCACCATCCTGATTATCCTCGTCTTGAACTCCGCTTTTGATCACTGGCCGACCTGGATGTCCCGGATGCCTTTCGGCTGGCCGAAGATTCTCCGGATGGTCCTGGATCTCACCCCATTTGGGCTTGTCTTTATCGCGACGCTGATCACATTGCTTTCAGGAATCCTGTACATCCGCAAGAACCGAGGGCTGCTCAAAAAAGAATTCGCCATGCCAGAAGGGCGCGCTTGAAGCCGGTCCTCGCCTGGATCACCCGGTCGCTCGCCACTTGCGGATTTCTGACCTATCTCCCGGCTCACTGGAAATGGGGGGCTAAGAACTGGACCGGCGCCGGCTTCATCGGAACACTGGCCGGCCTCGCCACGTGTTCGGTACTTCAGACCTCTCCTTTTCGTTGCCTCCTCATACTGATCGGAGGGACGTGTCTGGCGATTGCGGTCAGCGATTATGCGGAAGAGCTTCTGGGAAATCCCGACGACTCGCGCATTGTGATCGATGAGTGGATCGGCTACTGGTTTGCCATCGCTTTTCTCCCGCAGGCGCTGCCGATGCGGATAGCGGCGTTTGTTCTTTTCCGCTTATTCGATGTCGTCAAACCCGGATGGATCCGGCGGGCCGGCGGCTGGCCTGGCGGATGGGGAATCGTCATGGACGATGTGTTTGCCGGAATCCTGGCGAATCTTCTCCTGCAGGTTTCGTACTACGTTTACATCAGTGGGGTCCGGAGCGGTTAAGTTAGCCTGAAATCTTGCCCTCACCCCACCCCTCTCCCTCAACAGGGAGAGGGGGATAATGCCCGTAGAGAATCTAATGCACCCTCCTCCTGCGGAGGGGGAGGGTGTGGGAGGGTACCGCTTAGTGAACCGTTGCCACAGAGGTCTTTAACACCTGGAGCGTGGTGCCAGGCTGGAGCTGGTTCAGGAGCGCGAGGGATTCCCGCTTGATCGATTCAAAATGCGCACGTTCCTGCGAAGGAATTTTCTTCCGTTTGCTTTTAGGGTTAAAACTTAAAAAGTTCACCAGCTTCCCGCCGTTTTCAAAACCAAAGTGCAGATGGGGACCGGTGGAAAGTCCCGTTGAACCGACGTAGCCGATCAACTGTCCCTGCGCGACATGCGTCCCGGACCGAATTCCTCGGGCATAACCCATGAGATGTCCATAGATGGAGACATAGCTCCCCGCGTGACGGATATGCAATTCGTTGCCCAATCCGCCATGATAGCCCTTTTCCATCACAACCCCTTCCGCGATGCTGATGACCGGTGTCCCGCGAGCCGCCGAGTAGTCAATCCCGTGATGGGGACGCCAGTA
This sequence comes from Elusimicrobiota bacterium, assembly GCA_041660185.1. Lineage (NCBI taxonomy): Bacteria > Pseudomonadati > Elusimicrobiota > Elusimicrobiota bacterium. The sequence goes on from JBAZWU010000005.1 coordinate 93,586, forward strand.
GCGCAGGATCGGATGGAACCTTCTATAGGTAAAACGGGATGAAATCCGCCGATAAGACAAAGGCGCCCGCAGAAACTCCCCGCGCAACGACTCTCCGGAGGAATCAAAATACTCGCCGGCCAGCGGAAACGCAATCAGATCGCCCTTGTCCTGGCTGTGATAATACGCGCATACGATATTTTCATCACGCGTTGCGTCATGGCCCGAACGACGCCGCCAGATCAACTTAAACTGATCGTTCTGGCGCGGTTCCGTCAGAAAATCCAGCCGCCAGCTGAACAACTCGGCAAAACGGTTAATCATCTCGCCGGGAACACCTTGTGCGGACATGGCCTTCCAAAGGGAATCCTTCGTTACTTGAATAGACCCGAAAACCCCGACAATTTTTTCGACCGTCGGGACTTTCATCAGAACCGCCGTGAAAACACCGGTCGATGAACAGTCTACGGTGAAGTACTCCAGCTTTTTCTTCTTACTGGGCCAGTACTGTAATTTGACAAAACGTCCCTCTGAATTACGAAAGATCTCGAAGCGGTCAGCCGGTTGACACTCGCGCGCTTTGAGAAGCGGCGTCAGCGATCGCTCGATCATCGATGTTTCTTGAGAAGAAAGTCCTGAAACCGTTAAGGCGTTGGCCAGTGTGCCTCCGGAACGAAGGGTACCGGAAGAAACCACCATGGATTCTTCGAATAGTTCAGGTTCAGGCAAAACAGACGCTTGCCGGTGCCGATAAAAAGCCAGGCTGGCGATGAGAACGACCAGCGTGCCCGTGACGATCCCCCAACCCGCAAGGGAAGAACGCCTCTGCACCGGATATTGAATCCATCGCTTCATAAAAACCAATAAGCCATTTGAATATATAATCAGAGACAGCTCAAGGGAATTCTCGGTTGATTGACTTGCGAAATTCGAATTGATAGACTTCAAACACCGGTTTTACTCGAAAAAACGTATCAAAATTAACGGGAGGCGTCCTTGAAAAGATTGATCGTAATGAGCGGTATTATTCTCTTGGGAACTCTGACTGGCTGCTCCGGCAAAAAGTCTTTTGTCAAAAATGGCGAGATCAAACAAACCATTGTGCAGGAGTCTGAGCAGAAACGCTATTTCGAAACCATCGGGATTGGAGCGGCGGACTCCACCCTCAAGAACACCACCCAGCGTCGCGCGACCTCCCGGGACGCCGCGATCGTTCAAGCGCAGTATGAAATGCTCTCGATCGTCAAAGGCGTCCAGCTCGAAGGCGGAATCACCGTCCAGAAAGCGATGGAAACAGACTCCAATATCGAAACCAATCTGAAGGAAATGATCAAAGGAGCCGAAATCATCAAATCCGAATGGACCAACGACGATGGCTGCGTGGTCACGCTGCGCCTGGACAAGCGAAAGCTTGAAACCAGCGCCAACCTCAAGGTGAAATCATGAGGTCCGTCCGCCCTCTAGCATTTCTGGCGGCCGCGTTCCTGTTTTTCGCCGGCACCGGTTGTTCGTCTTCGCGCATCAAGCAGACCAAAGGACTTGACGGTGAAGTGGTTGTCGCGGAAGGCATGGCGCCGTACCGGGCCGAAGCGCTGACCGAAACCAAGGCGGAAGCGCTGGCCGCTGCCCAGCGGGCGGCAGTGGAACAGGTGGTCGGTGTTTACGTGACCGGCAAAACCCGGGTGGATAAAGCGGCGCTCGTCGAACGCGAAATTCTGGCCAATACCAGCGGCTATATCAAACGCTACGAGATTCTGAGCGAGGGCCGCTCGGGCGAGTGGTACAGGACAAAAATCCGCGCCTTGGTCTCGACGCAACGGATTCATAAAAAACTGGAGTCCGAGGGCCTTCTGCACAAGGCCAGCATCGGTTACCCGCGTGTGGCCATCGCGCTGCAGGAATTCGTCGGCGAAAAAGCGAACGCCGACAAACCGGCTACCCAGGCGTTGACCGGCGTGCTGCTGAAGCAAGGCTACAAGGTCGTGGAGCTGTCGAAACCCATCCCGGTGAATGAAGACGCGGTCGAAGCCGCGAAATCCATCCCCCACACCTCGGCCGAACTGCTCATCGCGGGCATGGCCCGCGCCCAGTCGCTGGGATACGCCTCGAAGGATCTGGGAGGCATGGGGTCTTACCGCGCGTCCGTCAATTTCCGGGTGATCGAAACCGGGACCGGGGAAGTGCTCTCCACCGTTTCGAAGACCGCCAGCGGTGCCGAAGCCACACCGGAACTGGCTTCCGATAAATCATTGCAGGAAGCCGCCGAGCAGGCCGGAGCGGTTTTGGCGAATCTGCCGGAAGAACTGGATAAGCGCGCTCATGTCCTGATAACCATCGTCGGGATCACGTCCTTCGAAACGCTGGGCAAATTCCAGAAGGATCTTTCGTCGCAGCGCGGCGTCAAAGAAGAGTATTTGCGTTCATATACCCAGGCCGCAGGCACCGCCGTCATTGATGTATTGGCCGATCAACTCACCCCGCAGGAAGTGGCGGAGATGAGCGTTCGTCTCGGCGGCCCGACCTGGTCGGTCTATCAGGTCTCGGGACGTTCCGTCCAGATCTCGGCGTCTCAGGCCGGTCGGTAGTGAACGCCCGGTTGCCCCGCCATCGATTGGCGTGGGGAGCCGTTGGATTCCTGTGGCTGAGCGCTTGCGCTCCTTCCAGCGTCTATGTTTCGAACACGCTCGGGAACCTGCACAAAGTCGCGGTTCTGTTGGTCTCGAACGATACGAATGATCTGGATGGCCCCGGGCTGGTGAGGGGAATTCTGTTCCGGAAACTCTCCGAGCGCGGTTATGACCTCGTTCCCCTGAACGACATTGATGCCAAATTGAAGGAGCAGGGCTTTACGGACGGGGGACAGCTCCGCGCGGCAACCCCTCAACAGCTGGGACAGTGGATTGGCGCTGACACGCTCTTTTACATCACGCTGGAAGAATTCAATTACATCAATGTCGGATTTTACTGGCAGCGAAAAGTTAAAATCGCCGGCAAACTTGTGGAGGCCAAAACCGGAGAGCGTCTCTGGGAAGCCGAACGGAACTGGTCCACGCAAGCCGTCGTCACCAACAAAGAACAAGCCGAACGTCAGTTTGCTTTTCAATTAGCCGCGAAAGCGTTTGAAAAAATGACTCATCTGCCCCTGCAGGCAGAATCTCAGATGGCGGCCGAGCGATTGCTTTCAACGCTCCCGTATCGACACTAGGAGAAATGAAATGAAAAAGACGCTCAGTTTAATGCTGATTTTGGCGCTCTCTGGATGCGCGCCGACCACCACCGTCAAGCAGAAAGAAACCATGACCATTGAGAAACCGAAGGGGATGGTCGCTCTCAAACGTCGGATCGGCGTCGTCGATTTTGAAAATAAAACAAAGTACGGGGAAAACCGCCTGGGCACCTCCGCCTCGGATATTCTGATTACCGAGCTGGCTAAATCCGGCAAATTCATTGTGGTGGAACGGGACAAGCTTCATACGCTCATGGCCGAACAGAAGCTGGGGATGAGCGGTGTGGTGGACTCGAATACCGCCGCCAAGGTCGGAAAAATCCTGGGACTGAACGCGGTCGTCACAGGATCTATTTCCCAGTTCGGCGAAGAAACCGAGGGATCGGAATACCTGATTACCCAATCGAAGCGCCAGGTGGTAAAATGTACGGTCGACATCCGCGTGGTGGATGTTGAAACCGGCCAGATCCTGTATGCCGACTCCGGATCGGGGCTGGCCAAGAAGCACACCGGAGGCGTTCTGGGGCTTGGAACCCGCGCCGGGTACGATGAAACGCTGGAAGGCGAAGCGCTCCGAGCCGCGATCGTCAAGTTTGTCAACAACATCGTCTTACAAGTTGAAAAGAAACCCTGGAGCTGCCGTGTGGCCGATGTGGACGGACAGAATATTTATCTCAACGCGGGGCATGACTCCGGGGTTCCAACCGGTCAAATTCTGACGGTGTATCACGTGGGCCGCGCCATTAAGGACCCGACCTCGGGACTCGTGATCGGCAACACCGAAGAAAAGGTCGGCGAAGTGAAAGTTGTTCGCTATTTTGGAGATGACGGATCAGTTGCGGAGCTTTCGAGCGGTTCGGCCCCTTCGGCAGGGGATGTGGCCCGGCTTAAAGGCGAATAAAAGCGCCGCTCGACACTCTAAGCAACGGAGGGACCTCCACCGAGGAGGCCTTCATATCACTTAGGAGAACCATATGTCCAAAGATGACCGGATGAAAGCATTGGCGTTGGCGTTGTCCCAGATTGAAAAAGATTTTGGACGGGAAGCCATCATGAAAATGGGCGATAAACCACTTGAAAGCGTGGAGGTGATCCCGACCGGTGCGCTGTCGTTGGATATCGCGATCGGTGTGGGGGGAATTCCCCGCGGCCGCGTCACGGAAATCTACGGACCGGAGTCTTCCGGCAAAACCACGCTCTCCTTGCAGATCGTGGCCAATGCCCAGAGAGCGGGCGGCGTCGCAGCTTTCATTGACGCCGAGCACGCGATGGACCCGATCTATGCCAAAAAGCTTGGTGTTGACGTCGACAATCTCCTGATCTCGCAGCCGGATTCCGGTGAACAGGCGCTGGAAATCACCGAAACGCTCGTGCGCTCCGGCGCGGTGGATGTGATCGTCATCGACTCCGTGGCCGCACTCGTGCCGCGTTCCGAAATTGAAGGAGAAATGGGCGACCAGCAGATGGGCATGCAGGCACGCCTCATGTCGCAGGCGCTGCGCAAACTGACTTCCACTATCTCCAAATCGAAAACCAGCCTGATCTTTATCAACCAACTGCGCCAGAAGATCGGTGTGATGTTCGGTAACCCGGAAACAACTCCCGGCGGGCTGGCCCTGAAGTTTTACTCCTCCCTGCGGCTGGATATTCGGCGCATCGAATCCATCAAATCCGGCGACCAGGTCGTCGGCAACCGCGTGCGCGTCAAAGTCGTAAAAAACAAAGTGGCGCCGCCGTTCCGTCAGGCCGAGTTTGAAATGTACTACGGCGAAGGCGCCTCCCGCGAAGGTTGCCTGCTCGATGTCGGGGTGGAAGCCGGGGTCATCGAAAAAACAGGCTCCTGGTTTCTCTGGGGCGATGAGCGCATCGGCCAGGGACGCGATAACGCTCGTGCGTATCTGAAAGAACACCCCTCCGCCGCCGCAAAACTCGAAAAGATCCTGCGCGACAAGTACTTTGCCGCCGTCGCTCCGTCCACAACCACCCCCAAGGCCGAGGGGAAACCGGAACCGGCTGCTTCGAAACGGTAAAACAAGACTCCAGATGACTCCCGAGCCGCTGATCGCCGGAGCCGAACATCTGGAGTCTTTTTTGCGCCATCTTCGCGTGGAGCGCGGCGTTTCACCCCGCACGCTCGTCAACTATCAAGCGGATCTTAGGTCCTTCCTGCGCCACCTCACCCAGGCCGGGAAAGAGCCGCTTCACGTGACACGGAATGACCTGACCGATTATCTCTGGCAGCGAAAATCCAAAGGCGTGAAGGCCTCTTCGTTGGCGCGCTATATCGCCAGCCTGAGGGCCTTTTACCGCTTTCTGATTTCCGATGAACTGATACCCAAGGACCCCGCGGCCCTGCTGCAGACCCCCCGCAAACCGGAACACCTGCCGCGCTACCTCACGATCGACGAGGTCTCCCGCTTGATGACGTCCGTTCATGGGAGTGATCCGAAAGCCATTCGCCTTCGCGCGATGCTCGAGCTGATGTATGCGGCCGGCTTGCGTGTCAGCGAACTGGTCAACATGACATTGGATCAGATCGACCTCAGCGTCAGCTATGTGCGTGTCTTTGGAAAGGGGGGGAAAGAACGCATTGTTCCGATCGGCGAACGCGCGCGTCTGGCGGTCCAAGGGTATCTCGGCCACCGCCCGGAGACCCCGGCTTCCGTCAAAACCCTTTTTGTCTCCAACCACAAGCGCGCGATGAGCGCGGTGCAGTTCTGGCGGTTGATCCGCCAGGCGGCCCGGGCCGCCGGGATACTCCAGCCGGTCTCCCCGCACACGCTCCGCCATTCCTTTGCGTCGCATCTGGTTCAAAACGGCGCGGATTTGCGCGTGGTCCAGGAGATGCTGGGGCATGCCTCCATCGCCACCACCCAGATTTACACACACGTGAGCCAGGCGCATCTGCAGGAAGCGCATAAGAAATTTCACCCGCGAGGTTAAAGATGTCCTTTTCCTGGGTCGATCGACAGATGGCTTTCAACGCTCTCGCCGACAGCATGATCGACGTTCTGGTGCTCGGCGGAGGCGTGGTGGGCGCCAGCACAGCCGCCCATGCGGCGCAGATGGGCATGCGCACGACGCTCGTGGAGCGGGAAGATCTGGCGTTTGGCGCCAGCGGCAACTCCACCGGCCTGGCGCACGCAGGCTTGCGCTACCTGGCGCAGGGGAGCGTGGCCTACGTTTTTCATGAAAGCCGGGAACGGGACCGTCTGGAAGAAATCGCGCCGCATTGGGTCCGCCCGTTTCGCTTTTTCCTGCCGATTTACCGGGACGACCCGTTTCCCTTCTGGCAGGTGAGCCTCGGAACCTGGATTTACGATCTGATGGGGTGGTCGGATGCGATCCTCCGGGGCCGGCCGCTCCAGCGGCGGCATCGCGCTCTGAACGCGGAGGAGCTGTGCGAGCATGTTCCCGGCCTGGAACGGAACGGGCTCCAGGGCGGCGTGGAATATTTCGTCGATGCCAAGCTTCAAGATTCGCGATTTACCATGGGATGGGCGAAACTCGCGGCCGCCCATGGGGCGCGGATCATCACCTACGCCGATATTTCGGGTCTTGATCCAACCACGGAAAGCCTCCAGACACTGTTGTGCACGGATCGACTGAGCGGCAAAAGCGTCCAGTTCCGGACGCCGCTGGTCATTAATGCCACCGGCGCCTGGATTGATGAAACGCGAAAACCCATGGGGCTCACGCAAGACGTGACCATGCCCAGCAAAGGCATTCATCTGATCGTCGATCACATCACTTCGAACCCGATGATTTTCAACGCCAAGCCCAAAGGGCGGGTTTTCTTTGTCATTCCCATCGGAACGGATTCGTCGCTCGTGGGGACCACGGACCGGCTGGTCCAGGGACCGATCGATCCTGTGGCTCCGGACTCCCAGGAAGTGGATGAATTGATCCGCCTTTTGTTTCAATTCTTCCCGTACTTCAAGCAGGGGAGCAGTCTGAACGAATCCATTGAACTCTTCAGAAAAATCCATGTCCGTGACATCTTCTGGGGGATCCGGCCGCTGCTTCGGCAGTCAACGGATACGCTACATGCCTCCCGCGAACACCGCCTTCTCAAGGAAAACAAAACTTTTTGGTCCATTCCCGGTGTTAAATTGACCTCTGGCCGGTCCGTGGGTCTGGAGGTGGCGCAAGCCGCCTGGAAAGCGATCCATGCGAGAGAGGAAAAGTGTCCGAAATTGCCGTTCACCCCGTTGCCGGGCGGCGACATACCGGATTTCGACCGTTATGTTCAGGAAGCCCAGCGGCGCTTCAAGCTGGATGAGCCCTCGGACAATGTCAACATGATCGCTTATCTCATTTCAATGTACGGAACGGATTATTTGAAGGTCATCACGCTGGCCTATGAGGATCCCGCCAACCACGAGCGTCTGATCCCGGAGGAACCCTGGATCCCGGCGCAGGCGATCTATGCCGCTCAAGAGGAAATGGTCCTGTCGCTCAATGATTTCCTCTGGCGGCGGACCAAATGGGCGCATCTGCGCGAATTGCCGGATGCCGCGGTCCTGCGCATCGCCAAAGCCATGGCCGGCCCCATGAACTGGTCCACAGCAGAGATCGATTCCCAGATGACCCGATACTACCAGGAACGCCAGCGTCACCGGCTGATCGATTAAGACCGCTCCTGTATGACAACCCCAAACTCCTACAAAAAGGTTCAAACCCTCCTGGCCGGGGCGAAATCCATCGGCATCCTGACCGGAGCAGGCATCTCGGCGGAAAGCGGGTTAAAAACCTTCAGGGATTCGAAAGGGCTGTGGGAAGAACACCGGGTGGAAGACGTGGCGACGCCCGAAGGGTTTGCCGCGGATCCCGAGCGCGTCTGGCGATTTTATAACGCGCGGCGAAAAGCGGCCGATATCGCCGTCCCCAATCCCGCGCATCTGGCGCTGGCGCGCCTGGAAACGGAACGGAACTATCGCAAGAAAATGAAACCGGACGGCTCCAACGGAAACGGCAATGGGACCTCCCACCGGGCCCCGGCACCCGTGACGATTTTAACGCAGAATATCGACGGACTGCACCAGCAGGCCGGCAGCCTCAATGTGGTGGAACTTCATGGCAGTATCTGGAAAGTGCGCTGCACCGGCTGCGAAATCGTGTTGAGCGATTTTCCAATCGAGCTGCCGATCCTGCCCAAGTGCGAAGAATGCGGAAGCCTGCTGCGGCCGCACGTGGTCTGGTTCGGAGAAATGCTGGATCCGGAAGTGCTGGCCGAGGCGGAGGCGGCGGTCCTGGCATGCGATCTGTTTCTGATCATCGGCACGTCGTCGGTTGTTCAACCCGCCGCATCGTATCCTCTCCTCGCCGCAAAACGTGGTGTTCCCGTCATCGAAGTCAACAAAGAACAGACGCCGATCACGAAAATCGCCACATTTTCTCTGCAGGGATTGGCAGGGGAAATCCTGCCTAAAATCACTCCAACCTGATCCCGGCAGATCTGCCGGGACAACAGACCAAGCCAAAACAACAGAGCAAGCCGAAACAACGGTCAGGGACTGAATAAATTCGCCACAAAACCATCTAAAGGATAGATGAAAGCCGGAGACTTATGGATCGTTCAGGCAGCAGAACGGCTGATGCAACGGATTAGCCCGATCGTTATCCGATGGGATAACTACCATCGGCGGATCATCGGTGAACAGCTTGTCCGGGCATCCTCTTCTGTGGGGGCAAACCTGGTTGAAGGCTATGGGCGAGGGCATCGGCTGGACAGCGTTCGTTTCTATTACATTGCACGCGGGTCGCTGGAGGAAACACGGTATTGGCTGCACCAAGCACGCGATCAAGGTCTTCTGGATGGTCGGACCGCGGCAGAACTCTCTGGCTGTTATCAGCAATTAGAGAAAGCAATCAATTCGTTCATTCAGTCACATCAACGATAACGGTTTTGATGTGATCCGACGTTCAGGCTTGGTCTGTTGTTTTGGCTGATCCGTTGTTCTGGCAGATCTGACGTTAATTGTAACGCTTGAGGATCATCGCCCCGCCCAGCCCGCCCGCCGCACACGCCGCCGCCATCGCGTAACGGATGTTGGGCTTCTGCTTCATCTGGTAGAGCGCGTTCAGGACGATGCGGGTTCCGGTGGCCGCCAGAGGATGGCCGAGGGGAATGGAGCCTCCGTTGGGATTGAGCTTGCCTTCCTTCCACTTGCTTTCCCAATGATGGCCATATTTTTCCCGGCCCACTTTGAAGATCGATAAACAGGTCGCGGCAAACGCTTCATGCAGTTCAATATCATCCAGATCGTCAAAGCGGATGCCCGCGCGCTCCAGCGCTTCCGCTGCCGCAAACGCCGGCGCCACGCCCATATGCGCCGGGTTATTGCCGTAAAAATCCCAATCCACGACTTCCGCCAGAATCTCCAGCCCCAGGTCGCGCGCGCGCTTTTCGGAAGCCACGATCACCGCCGCGGCCCCGTCGGATCGCGCACAGGAGTTAAACAGCGTCACCGTGGCCTGCGACAGCTCGGGGAGATACGTCTTCCCGATGATATGTTCTTTGTAGAGCTCATAAAATTCCTTGATCGTGAAACCGGCGGCGTTAAAAATCAGCGGGGCTTTCGACAACATCCCGGGCTTGCGGACCAGGCTCTCGCGCAGGTAAGGATATTCGTCTTTCTCCAGAAGTGTTTTTCCGTCTTCCGTAACCGAAACCGTATGCGTCGCATAGAAACCGCCCTCTTCGGCCTCGAGCGCACGCCGGTAGGTTTCATACGCGTAGGCATCCTGCGACGCGCGGTCGATCGAATACATCTGAGCGCACACCTCGGCGGTGGCAGCCATATTAAGGTTCTTCACCGGATCGATGAGCCCCTCTTCGATGCAGTCCACCACGCCAATCCCTTCGTGTTCCAGGAGGCTCGCCCAGTTCGCTTTCACGGTTTCAAGAGACCGGAGTTCTTTCATGCTGCGGTCGCCCCGGATGGCATAAGGGAAATTGGACATCGACTCCGTGCCGCCGGCGATATAGAGCTCGCCCTCGCCCATCACGATATGACGCGCGGCCGAGGCGATCGCTTCCATTCCGGAAACACAGTTGGCCTGCAGGGTGACGGCATGGGCTTTCTCCGGAAGGTGAGAGAGCAGGACGGATATCCGGGCGATATTGGGCGCGTGACTGCCTTGCCCGACCCAGCCGGCCATCACGCCGTCCACGGCATGCGGATACAGCGTGGTCTTCTCCAGCAACCCATTGATCGCCATCATCAAAAGATGTTCGGGTGAAACGGTGGCCAGGCTCTTGGCGAAATGCCCGATGGGAGTTCGAATACCGCTGCAGAGGACCACTTTCGTCTCGCGGGGCTTCATCTAGATTTGTATAGCACTGCTCACTCAAAATTACAAGGTTCCAAACAACGAATGTAGAATGGATGGTAAGATTGTATGGACTAAAGGCGAAGCGTAAGAGGGAAAACTGTCTATGGCTCAATTTGATAAAGACATCGACTGGGCACGGTCAAAAGGCATGTCGCGGTGTCTGTGCGGGTGCCGGGAGAAGTCGCACCGGCCCTTAAGCCGCAAGTGCATCTGGTGCAAATGCCAGCAATTTAAACCGGCAGAAGTCGTGCGAGCTTCTTGGGGATAAATGACTAGGACTGTGCGTGTGGTGCTGGTGCGGCCGCGCAATCCGCTCAACATCGGCGCCTGTGCCCGCGCGATGGCGAACTTCGGCACTTCCGATCTCGTGGTGCTGGAACCGTTCGAACCGGTGTGGCAGGAAACGCGTTCGGCGCCGGAAGCCGAAGAAGTCGTCCGGCAGGCGAAAGCGGTTTCTTCGTGGGAAGAGGCGGTCAAAGACTGTTCCATCGTTATCGGAACGAGTTCACTCCATCAGCGCCCGATGGAGCATGCGGTGATGGAACTGCCCACGCTGAATCGGTATCTGAATTCTTTCCCAGCCTGTGAACGGGTCGCCGTTGTTTTCGGATCGGAACGCAGCGGCCTCAGTAATGAGGAACTGGCGCGCTGCCAGGCGATCTTTCGAATTCCGACGCAGCCCGGCACCCCCTCCATGAATCTCAGCCATGCCGTCGCGATTGTTCTCTATGAGATGCGGCGCCACGAATGCGAACCTCCGGTTTCGCCGCCGGTATCGTCCCTGGAGCGTGAACCCTTGATCGAAGTGATGGCCGCGATCGGCCAGGCCATCGACTATCCGGCCGGCTATGAACCGGCCGCGCGTCTGGGACGCATCCGGCACGCCCTGCACGGCGCTCATTTGCCGCCGGCCACGGTTCGATTTTTGCTCAGTTTCTGCCGGAAACTTCTGCGAAAGCCGGAAAAGACAGAGCCACAAGGTTCAACAAACGGGAGACAACTATGAGCATCAGTGACCGTGAGTACATGACGAGGCCGGAAGTGGATGACAGAGAGCGCCCCTCTAAACCAAGACTCTGGGTGCTGGTGGTCGCGATCGTTCTGGTTGCGCTATTTCTGCTTTCCGTGCTGCTGCCGTTATCCTTCGCCGCCTCAGTCGATGCCTCACTTTTTGACCGAGGCCGCACCCGTCTTTCGGTTGGCGCAGGATGGGGATCATTCAATGATAACGGTTATGGCATTATCGGGCTGGGGGCTGGCTATTACCTCTTCAATAATCTGGAAGCCGGGATGGATGGGGAAGTCTGGGTGGGTTCAAGACCTCAGATTTACGAGGTCAGCCCGCGATTGACCTATGTTCTTCCAGAAATGAACGGCTGGCGCCCCTACCTCGGGGGCTACTATCGGCGTTCGATGTACAGCCACGAATTCTCTCCCTTGAATTCCGCCGGCGGGCGAGCCGGTCTTCTCTTCCCGCTGGGAACAAACAGCACCTTCAACGCAGGTCTTGTCTACGAAGGTTATCTGAACTGCGATAAAGCGATCTACGACCACTGCTCGCAGGTCTATCCCGAACTAGGCATTGGATTCAGCCTCTAGCAGGTCATTGAATAATGAAATCCAATCTAAAGAACGCTCATTTTCTGCTTTCCGAAGCGGATCCCCGGCAGATCGAACCATCGCGTTCGGAAACCGCCTTCGTCGGACGGTCGAATTGCGGCAAGAGTTCCGTTCTCAATGCCCTCTGTCACCAGAAGAAAATCGCCCGGGTGTCTCAAACGCCTGGCCGTACGCGAACGATCAACGTCTATGAGACGGGTCATTTGACCTGGCTAGTCGACCTGCCTGGCTACGGCTTTGCCGTCGGCCCCATCGAATCGCGCCAGGCGTGGTCGGACATGATCGAAGGCTATTTGACGGGCCGCCCCTCGCTGCGCTGTGTCTTTCTCATCGTTGATGCAAAAGTCGGGGCGACGCCGCTCGACCAGAAGATGGCGCATTGGCTCAGAGTGCAGGCGCTGCCTTTTCGGGTCCTGGCTAACAAAGCGGACCAGGTGAGGGCTTCCCGGCAGTCCGCGCAGCGCCAGCAGATCGCCTCGGCCTTACATATCGACGCCCGGGAGATCGCCTGGATCAGCGCCCGAGAGGGTGACGGGATTCAGACGCTGCGTCAGGACGTGATCGCCTTGCTCGACCGGCCATCGGAAAAGGGGTCAGACTGATCTGTCAAACCCATAGGAGAAACAGGGTTGAGCTGTGGGACAGAGCAACTGCATAGGGAGGCAATCGTGAACACTAAAACGTATCTTCTGGTCACCGGTGTTATTTTCTCGGTCGTTGCACTGCTGCACGGATTTCGGGTTATGTTCCGCTGGGAGGTCTTCATCAGAGGCGAACCGGTATCGCAGGCGTTGAGCCTGGTGGGCTTTTTCGTTGCCGGCTTTCTGGCCATCGTCGCCTTCCGGCTCTACCGGAGGCTCTGAGTCACTGGTGACTGATAATCATGTCCCACCAAATGGGATAAAATTTGTCCTTGACTTTGAAAAGAACTGGGTAAATCCTTGAGTGAAAGGGATCAACCTAATGTGGTATTGGATATTTACCGGCGTTTTCTATGTCATCTTTAAGTGTTTCTTCTCTCTTACCGTCGAGGGATTAGAAAACATCCCACAGAAAAGCAACTTTATCATCATTTCTAATCACAATAGCTATCTGGATCCCGCGGTATTTATGGCCGCTGTCCGCAAAAGGATTTACTGCATCGCCATGCAGGAGATTTACCTGTTTACCTGGTTGAAATGGTTTCTCTTTGCCATGAAAACCATCCCCAGAGGCCACGCGACACAGAAAGCGTTGGATTTATTGATGCAGAACAAAAACATCGGCCTCTATCCGGAAGGAGGAATCGGCCGGGACGGCCAGTTGAAGGAATTCCGGAGCGGGGCAGTGCTTTTGGCCTACAAAACAGGTCGCCCGGTTGTGCCCTGCGCCATTTTCGGGACTTCCGAAGCGCTCCCTCCCGGCGCCATAATCCCCCGGCTACGAAAGTTGAAGATCAGAATCGGTAAACCTGTATTTTTCCAAAAGAAATTCGACGAAATTAATGACGACATCGAACTGCAAGAAGGCCTGTTTAAACTTAGGAATATCATCAAGGGGATGTTAAATGCCGGCTAATGATCTAATTGAAATACAGATATCCAAAGTAATTCCCGCGGAAAGATGGAGAGTCATTCGTCTCTTGGCTAAAGTCCAAGAGTTTCCTGCCTATATCCCCTGCGTCAAAGAGGCCACCGTCATCAGCAAGAAACACAATGTCAGGCTCATCAAATGGCGCGTGCAGGTTGACGACGTGCCATTAAGCTGGACAGAAGAGGACACGTTCACTCTTCGGGAAAACGCCATTTATTTTAAAGCCACTCAAGGGGATTTAGCAGAATTCCATGGAAAATGGACTCTTCAAGAACAACCGGGAGGGACTAAAGTAGACGTCTCTATCTATATGAACGTCGGGATTCCGGGAATCAAGGAATTTGCCGATGCCTACGTAACGAAATTAGTGACGAAGAATTTCGAGTCAATCCTATATGCATTTGAACAAAGGTTGATTTCAGAAAAATATGCCAGTTGCAAACGCGGTCGGAGCACGAACATCAACGGGTTTGGAATTATCGGCCATTTCTATAATTTCAGGCATTTTGAAAATTCTCTAAGAACATTGAATTCCGATTTTAAAATGCCATCCCTGGAATTCATGGGACAACTTTTCCATCACACTCCCTCTTTTAAAGCACTCGATATACGGGATTTTAGATCCAAGACAGGACAAACAGCAAACGGATGTATGGTCTTGGCCACATTCATCCCGGAGATGATCGAAAAAGATATCTGGACGGTATTTTCTAAAGTCGTAACGGCTTGTAAAGTGGCGGAAAAGAGCGGTATCGGGATTGTAACCTTAGGAGGCTTTACTTCAATTGTCGCGGAAAGGATCGGCCAGGATGTGGCCAAGGAGGTCGATATCCCGGTGACTACGGGAAACAGTTTTACCGCGGCCATGGCTATCGACGGCGTGCGTAAAGCGGCTGAGCTTCTGAATATTAACCTTGCTGAAGCAAAATTAGCCATTATCGGAGGAACGGGCGACATCGGAAGCGCCTGTGCCGGCGTTTTAGCAGACTATGTGATGCAGCTGACCATAACCGGCCGGACAAAAGCAAACTTAAATAAACTCAAAGCGGACTTAGCCAAAAGAAAAAAAGCCAGGATAGTCGCTACGACCGATAACGAATCAGCGGTAAAAGACGCGGATATAATCATTGCAACGGCAAGCGCTGCTACCGCCATCCTTCACATTGATTGGTTCAAACCCGGTTCTATCATTTGTGATGTCGCCTATCCCAAAAACATCTCTTACGCGCCTACACCGAGAGAAGACATCTTCATATTCTCGGGCGGCTTATCAAAATCTCCCACTGCGATCAACTACCCTATTGATGTTGGATTACCTTCAACCGATACTATTTACGGATGTTTCGCCGAATCAATAATTTTAGCTTTTGAAAAGCGCTATGAAAACTTCAGTTTTGGCAAATGGAACATTACTCCAGAAAGAATAGATGAAATAAGGCAGTTAGGCAAAAAACACGGTTTTGAGGTCGCGGATTTTTATCGGGGTCATAAGAAAATAGACGCGTCAATGATTGAGAAGATAAAGCAAGCAATCAATGAAAATAAAACTGATAGCACCGGCAAGAAAAGCTGAGTGGGGGGAGAGTTTCTGGGATGTCAGAACACTCTGCAAACTCACCGGCATTAAAGCCAGCATACCACCCCTAGCTCTACTAACGTTAGCGGCCTTAACACCTGCCGATATCGAAGTTGTATTGACAGACGAAAATATTGAGCCTATTGATTTTGATGAAAAGGTGGATTTAGTCGGCATCACTGGAATGACCAGTTTCATACCTCGCGCCTATGAAATTGCAGCCGAATTCAAAAAAAGAGCTATCCCGGTGGTCATGGGAGGAATTCATGCTTCCATGCTCCCCGAAGAGGCGATTCAACATTGCGATTCTGTCGTCATCGGTGAAGCCGAAGAGATATGGGAACACACCGTGAGAGATGCGCAAAAGATGAATTTACAGAAGTTTTATCGCGCGCCTCGATTTCCAGATTTGGCGAATTCTCCGATTCCCAGATGGGACTTATTAAAGAATGACAAGTATTTGCATTTCATTATTCAAACAGGTCGCGGCTGCCCTTATGATTGCGACTTCTGTTCAGTAAAAGTATTTAATGGCAGGCAATATCGACATAGGCGCATAGAAAGGGTTATAGAAGAAATTGAAACCTTACAAAAAATCGACAACAGGAAAATGATTTTCTTCTCGGATGACAATCTCTTGGCTGTCCCCAGCTATGCTGAACAGTTACTGGAAAAATTAATACCTTTGAAAATCAGATCATGGATGTGTCAATCTTCGGTAAATAGATTAAATAATGATGGCGTGTTAGACCTGATGCACAAAGCAGGTTGTCGTTCAGTTTTTGTGGGTTTTGAGTCTGTTTCCCAAAAGAGTCTGGAAGTAATGAACAAAGGCCAAGTGAATAAAGTTGCTGAGTATAAGGAAATTGTTCATAAGGTTCATTCGCATAGGATTAGTGTGTTTGGTTCGTTTATATTAGGTAGCGATGCAGATGAAGAAAGTATATTCGAAAAAACGGCAGAGTTTATTGATGAGACTAATATAGGATTCTCAATGATAAATATTCTTACGCCTCCCCCGGGAACTCGACTGTATCAGAATATGGAGAATGAAAAGAGAATCCTACATAAGGATTGGCAGAACTATAATGCTGAAAATGTCTGTATTAAGCCCCGTTTTATTTCGGCGGATACGCTTCAGGAAAAACGCGGAAATTTAGTCCGGCAAATTTATTCTTATGACCGCATGTATAAACGATTCAGTTGTCTTTGGAGTAAAGGCGTATTTACAAGAAAAAATAAAAGTCTCAGAGGTTTATTCACTAAACTGAGACTTCTCTTATCATTTAAAATCATATCTCAATTTCAAGGAGACCGTATGTTCTTTGCACTTAAATGCCTATGGAATCGCCATGTGCCAGCTCCTACCCTTACCTTTGCTGCATTAAGTTATCATGATTATGCGAAAAATATAACCCATCAAAATCATTCGCAAGCGATTGGCCTTCCCACTGTTACCCCGCCGTCTCGCAGTTAAGCCGACGCTAAAATTCAACCTTGACTTTAGGAAGAATTGGAGAAATCCTTAACCGAAAGGGATCAAACCATCTTTCAATGTGGTATTGGATATTTACTGGCATCTTCTATGTCATCTTTAAGTGTTTCTTCTCTCTTACCGTAGAGGGACTAGAAAACATCCCTGAAAATACCAACTTCATTATCATTTCCAATCACAATAGCTATCTGGATCCCGCGGTGTATATGGCCGCGGTGCGCAAAAGGATTTACTGCATCGCCATGGAGGATATCTATCTCTTTGCCTGGTTGAAATGGTTTCTGTTCGCCATGAAAACGATCCCCAGGGGCCACTCGACAGAGAAAGCGATGTCCTTGTTGATGCAAAACAAAAATATCGGCCTCTATCCGGAAGGGGAAATCAGCCGGGACGGTCAGTTGAAGGAATTTCGAAGCGGGGCGGTGATTCTGGCGTATAAAACAGGCCGGCCCGTCGTGCCTTGCGCCATCTTCGGGACCCTCGAATCGCTTCCCGCCGGCGCGATCATCCCCCGGCGGCGGAAACTCACGGTCAAAATCGGCAAACCAGTTTATTTATTCCCGACTAAAATAAGGGACTATATCGACGAAACCGACCTGCGCGAAGGCCTATCTAAACTCCGGACGATTATCAAGGGAATGTTAGATGCCGGCGTCCCTGGACAGACGGACCGTGGCCAGGCCAAATGAGTTGATTTGTAGTTATCCGTTGTAGTGACGTACAACCCGGATCACTTTTCCAATAATCTGGGTATTGTCGTCGACGGGGATGGCTTTGTACCGGGGGTTTTCCGGCGCCAGATGAATCACGCCGGGTTTTCGGATAAGACGTTTCACCGTGGCTTCTTCCTGATCCAGGCGCGCCACCACGATGTCTCCATTTTTGGCGGAAGCCTGCGGACGAACAATCACCAGATCGCCGTCCAGAATTCCGGCTCCAACCATGGAATCGCCTTTGACGCGCAAGGCAAAGAGCCCGCGTGCCTCGGCCGGAACCGGCGCCGCAATAGGGGCTGGGCCTGCCTGCCGGCTGGCAGGTCGGGCATCTACCGTCCGCGCCGATTCATGGAGAGATGACAGATAGCCTTCCACCTGTTCAAAAGCCAGCTGCGCCGGGCCCGCCGGCACGCGGCCGATAATGGGAATGCCTGCGGCTCGATGGGTCAGCTGAATTCCGCGTGACAAACGCGGTTTAAGCGCAAGATAACCGGCTTCCGAAAGCTGTTTGAGGTGATATTGAACGGTTCCGATCGCGGAAAACCGGCAGTGGTCCTGGATTTCCCTCAGAGTAGGGGGGATCTGGTTGGAGTCCAGATAGTGGCGGATGAATCCCAAAATCTTTTCCTGCACTTCGCTTAACATTTTCCTCCGTCATCCCCGCAGGCCGTAGGCGGGGATCCATCATCGATGTTTAGATCCCCCGCCAGAGACCGCGGGGGATGACGACCAAGCGAAAGATACCATACATCTGTATTAATGTCAAAGCGACCCAAGACAGGTATAATTCCCGACGATGCCCTTCGACTTCGCTCAGGGCTATAGTGAGTGGAGCCCTTCGGCAGGCTTAGGGTGCTGAGCGAAAGTCGAAGCACGTAGCGGAATCGAACTATGACACGTAACGGCTTTCTGGGCAGCGTTTTGTTTTTGTCGGGCTTTGCTTTCTATCTCTACGGCGCCGCCCCGAGCGTCTCGGTGGGGGACTCCGGAGAGTTCATTACCGCGGCGCATACGCTGGGCATTCCTCACCCGCCGGGATTTCCAACCTATACCGTTCTGGCCAGGAGTGTTTCTTCGCTGATCCCTTTCGGCAATCCCGCGTTTCGAACGAATTTATTTTCCGCTCTGTGCGGCGCGATCGCGGTCCTGCTGCTTTTTGCGATTGCGCGTGAAGCCGGGTTTGGCCTTCTGGCGTCTGGCACGGGCGCTCTCTTTTACTTATTCAGCCGTGCCCCTCTGGCCAACAGCCAGGTCAGCGAAGTTTTTGCGCTGCATGCTGTTTTTCTGGCCTCGCTATTCCTCACCGCCTTCCGGCGGCAATGGGCGCTGGCCCTTTTCCTGCTGGCGCTTGGATTTGGAAATCATCAAACGATTGTTTTTGCACTGCCTGGTTTTCTCTGGATCGTTTGGCTGGAGGGGAAAACCCCAACATCCTGGAAGGTGCTTCTTCCGACGTTGGGGATGGCGGCTCTTTTGGGAGGATCGGTCTACGCTTTTCTATACGGACGGGCCGCCTGCCACCCGTTCCTGAATATCGGTCAGGCGGAGTCGCTGGACAAATGGTGGCGCCTGGTGACCCGCGCGGATTATGGAACCCTGACACTGGCGCTGGGAACGGCCCCGGCGCGCACACTTGCCAATACCGTTCTTCATCTTCAGCGCTTCGGCGCCGGCTGGTTTCAGCAGGTCCGTTGGGTGGGAGCAGCCGCGGGTCTGCTTGGCATCTGGAGCTGGTGGCAACAGGACAAACAGCGCACGATGCTTGTGCTGACCTCTTTTCTTTTTCTGGGTCCCTTCTTTTTCTGGTTTGGGAACTTGCCTTTTGATGCACAGTCCAGAGGTTTACTCGAACGTTTTCAAATCGCGCCTACGCTCTGTTGGTGTCTGTTGGCGGCCGCCGGTTTTCAGTATCTATCCAACCGCTCGCAATGGGTCGCGGGAGCGTTGATGCTGCTGAGTCTGGGATGGATGATTCCTCTGGCCTGCGCCACATCCAATCGTCAGGAACTGCGCGCCTACGCCTATGGCCGCAACACGCTTCACTCGCTGCCTCCTGCGGCGGTCTTTCTGATGGACGGCGGGGATGATACCTTCTATACCACCGCGTACTTGACGCAGGTTGAACATCGCCGGACGGATATCCAGTTTCATGACCGCGGCGGCGTTGTGTTCCCTGGCCTTTACGGACCGGATTTTCGGCGCTTAGGCCCTCAGAAAGAAGCGCGCCGGCAGGCGATTGAGCAGACGCTGGCACAAGGGATGCGGCCGCTGTGCTACGCCACCATGAACCCGGACATACTGCAAGGCCGGCATCTCGAAGCGCGGGGATTGCTTTACGGTCTTTCAGGCGCATCCGCTCTGTGGGATTTGTATAACCTGCGGCAGATCGCACCGTGGACAGCCCCGTCAACTCAATGGGTGGAGGATTACCGGACACGCGCGTTGGCTCCCTATTACGCCTATCAGCGCGGCAGTCTTGAAGGAACGCGGGGGCGCTACGCCGAAGGGGTAGCATATTTCGAGTCCGCTCAAGCCGCCGGGCCGGATGTTCTCTGGCTCACGCCGAATCTTCTGTATACGCTGCACGTCTGGGCCTACAACGCTTACAAGAAAACGGATTATAAACAGGCCCGACGGATTTACGATGTGATCCTGCGATGGAACCCTAAAGATAACGTGGCCCTCTCTAATCAGCGCGCCGTCACGGCAGAGGAGGCGAGAACTCATGCCGGCCGTTAAGCGGCACGCTTTCTGGCTTGGAGCCGGAGCTTTCGCGCTCTATCTCTATTCAGCCGGGCCGGCGCTGGTTCCTTTCCGCGACGCCGGGGAGATGACGACCACCACCGCTACGTTGGGCATTCTGCATCCGACGGGTTATCCGGCGTACACCCTCCTGGGCCATCTGGCGACGCGTTTACCTCTTGGAAATCCCGGATATCGCTTGAATGTGCTTTCCGCTGTGACCATGGCCGCCACCTGGTCGCTCGTGAGCGTTCTTTTCGCTGCCTTCACAGGGTCTTTGCCGGCGACGGTTGCCAGCGTACTTCTGGGACTGCTGTCTTATCACTTCTGGGCGCACGCGCTGATCGCGGAGATGTATGCCCTGAATCTTCTATTCTTGAGCGCGGTTCTGGTTTCGCTCTGTTACAGGCAATGGCTTCTGGCGGCTTTTCTGGCCGGCGCCGGCCTGTCCAACCGGGCGGACTTGCTCCTGACTTTTCCTGCGATGCTGATGCTCGGGTGGAGCCGATTCAAAGATAATCCAGACGCTCTTCAACCATCCCCGTTGATTCTGCTGGCTGGGTTCCTCGGCGGGTTAATGCTTTACCTCTATCTGCCTCTGCGCGCGAGTCAACATCCGCTCCTCAACTGGAATGATCCTTCCACCCTTGAAAACCTGATGAGGACCCTTCTGCGGAGGGGTTATGCCGGGACGCTCGACCTGCTTTCAACGTCTTATCCGATGGGGGAGAACTTTTTACCCGAGCTACGGCTTTATACGGTCCACCTGTGGCGGGATTTTGCCTATGCCGGGTTGCCTCTGGCGCTTTATGGCTCTTTCAGGGCCTGGCGCAGGGACCGTTGGATCTGCGGAGCGCTGCTGACAGGATTTATCGTCACCGGGCCGCTATTTATTTTTCTGGGCAATTTGCCAATCAATCCGCACGCGGTGGCGATCATGGAGTCGGGTTATCTGATGCCGGACATTTTCTTTTTAGGATTTGTGGCGTTTGGTTTAGGGGGATTGGTACCCTCACCCCAGCCCTCCCGCCACGACGCGGGACTCGGGGCGCTACAGGAAATTGCGGAAGCCCCGTGGTCCCCCTCCGCAGGGGGAGGGAGTACCAGATTCATCCCCCTCTCCCTATTGAGGGAGAGGGTAGGGGTGAGGGTACTTGCGGAAGCCCCGCGTTGGCTATTAATTCTTATTTTAATCCCATTATTGGTTTGGCAGGGGTGGACCACTCTAAAGGATGTTAATAAACGCGATAACTATCTGGCAGTTGATTTTGCCCGGAACGTTTACCGGACGCTGCCGCCCGAAGCGATCGTGGTCGCGCGTTCGGATGTCCCGGCTTTTTCGCTCCTGTACGGACATTGGATTTATCCCAATGGCGCCGGCCGCTGGCCTCTGGCGCAGGGATTGATGGGCAGCCCCTGGTACCTTCGCATGATGAGGGATCAGGGCTCAGGGATAACGGTTCATCCGCTGAAGACGGCCTCGGATTGGGATCAGTTGTCCCGTCTCAACGCGGACCGCCTCGTCGCGGCGACGCTGGATATCGACTGGCCGGCTGGCGCTGTTCCGCCTTTTCAATCCAAAGGAGCCATTGTATTCATCCCGAATCGCTCCGCCCCGGAGCGCTGGCAAACATTCCCGTCCGAAGCGTTTTTTGACCTGTACGCTTATCGCGGTCCTTACCGGACAACCGCTTACCGTGATTTCTTTTCCCAGGAACTCGTCGAAGCCTATGCCAAAGCCTGGATGCGTTCCGGCCAGGAAGCGCTCCGCGCCGGGCGATGGACGGACGCGCAAACGGCTTATCAGAACGCCTTTCGCTACAAACCCGATCTGCCGTATGCCTCTTTCGAGCTGGCCTATGCGTATTTCATGCAGAATCGCTATCCGGAAGCTGACCAGGCCTATCAAACCGCTGACCGCCAGTTTCAACAGCTCATGGAACAAGCCGCGGCCTGGAAATCGCTGCCGCCTTTGCCGGCGCAAATCCGCCGCGACCGCGCGCAGGCGCTGGCTCAGAGAGGTGTCGCTCAGGAACGGCTTGGGAATCTGTCGCAAGCCGAAAATCTGTATCAACAGGCCCTTTCGTTTGATCCGGATAGCGCGGATGGGCGGTATAATCTGGCGGTGCTGCTCTGGAAGAAAGGCGCGTGGCCCCAGGTGGTGGAACATTTTCAAGCCATGGCCCGGTCGCATCCGGAGGACGCGCGCTGGAAACGGTATTTGCCGATGGCGATGTCCCATTTAAAATGAGCACTTACAACGATATCGATATCACCTGCGAGCAGTGCGGTGAAGAGTTTCAGGGAACGGTATGGACCGCGGTCCACGCGGGACAAGACCCTGAACTGAAAGAGCTGCTGCTCGGGGGCGAGCTGAACCTCATCATGTGCCCGGAGTGTTCCTATGTGACGTATCAGGATCATTTTGTGCTGTATCAGGACCCTCAAGCCGAGCTCGTGGCGTATATTTATCCGCTCAGCCAGAAGGAACAGGCCGAGGAACTGCGCGTGATGATGATCGAAGGATTCCGCCATGCGCAACTGGTTTATGCGGAGAAAAACCGGATTCCGTATGATCCGATCCTTCTGTTTGGACTGGAGTCATTGATTGAAATGATGGACCATGAAGAAGAGCTCGCGGAACAAAGCCAGATCGCGGAGTATATCTGCAAGGAGAACGCTATCCCGTTCGTCAAGCTGCGGCCTTCTCAGGCCCGGCAGAAGGATCTTGTCCGGGTCATCCCCAGCGGGGATTCGCCCGCTTCCACAAACCGCGAAAGCGTTCTGGCCGGCATAAACCGGCTGCTGAAAATCAATCCGGCCCTTGATGTTTATGGCCGCTTGCGCGAGCGGATTCAGGCTGATCCAAAATGGCCGATCGAATAAATTCCCATGGATGGCGATCTCGGGCGCACAGCGGTGCGCCCCTACAAATCCCCATACATCAAATGTTCCATATCCACGGAAATCGAATCCATTGATCCATCGGAACTGTAGGGGCGCACCGCTGTGCGCCCGCCATTTCGTATTTTTCTGTCTGGTTGGGTTTCTGTCAACAATCGTCCACGCCGCCTGCCAGTGTCCACCGCTAAACCCCCAGGAGCAACAGGAACAAGCCGCTTACGCCTTCAGTGGAAAAGTGTCGGACATCCGCATCGACAAGAAAACCGGGGTTAAAACGATCGTTTTCGATGTGCTGGATTCCTACAAGGGATCCCCTGACTCTGAAATGTCCATGACGGATGCTCAGGCGGGAACAGACTGCGGGATCGATTTCAAGGAGGGGGATTCGTACATCGTTTACGCGCACTGGGAGTGGGGAGCGGTCGTTACGTCCCGTTGTTACGGAACCAAACCCCTTGAATCCGCAGCGTCTGATGCCGGGGCATTGGGGCCCAGTGATTCCGCAAAAGAAAAGTTTTATAGCCAGTTGCAGAAACTCTGCATGGGCCGTCTGGACACGCTGTGTTGCCTGGCTTCCATCAAAGCCATGCACCAGGGGTATTATCTGCCGGAACCCGATGAGGGATGCCCGACCGGGACCGTTCCGGACCGTCTCAAATGTAATGGAAGTATACGGTGGTGTGTTCCTGCCAACTAACTATTCGCCGAGCGCTTTGAGAATAACTCGTTTCCGCCGCTGCCCGTCGAATTCCGCGTAGAACACCTGTTCCCACGGCCCCAGATCCAGTTGGCCTTTGGTGATCGGCAGAAGCACCTGATGGCCGACGAGCATGCGTTTGAGGTGGGCGTCGCCGTTGTCTTCTCCGGTGCGGTGGTGGCGGTAATCCGCCACCGGGGCCAGGTGTTCCAGCCATTCGAGGATGTCTTCTTTTAAACCGCTTTCCTCATCATTCACGAAGACTCCCGCGGTGATGTGCATCGCGGAAGCGAGGATAAACCCTTCCTGAATGCCGCTTTTATCCACCACCGAAGCGATCTCACCGGTGATATTCACCAGTTGCTTCCGCTTCGGTGTGTTCATCCAGAGATAATGGGTAAAGGATTTCATTCTTTTTCCGTCATCCCCCGCGGCCACTGGCGGGGGATCTAAACATCAATGATGGATCCCCGCCTACGACCTGCGGGGATGACGACTGTAGAAAATTGCATCACGGAGAACACAGACGTTAGGTGTTTTTGAAACTGATCTTGACGTCTTCGCGATCGCCTTCCGCGACCTGAAACATCTCGCGGGCGGTTAACCCGATCGAACGCGCAATGAACACGTCCGGCAAGGTCGCGATACGGATGTTGTAGGTATTGACCGAGTCGTTGTAGAACTCGCGGCGGTCCGCGATCTGGGATTCCAGAGCGGAGACGCGTTCCTGAAGCTGTTGGAAAGAGGTTTGCGCCTTCAAATTCGGGTAGTTTTCCGCCAACGCGAACAACTGCCGCATCGCGCCCTGCAGAATTCCTTCCGCCTGCCCGATCGCCGCCGGTCCCTGGGCGGTCATGACGCTCTGCCGGGCTTTGATCACCGCTTCGAGGGTCCCTGCCTCATGCGCCATATAGCCTTTGCAGACCTCGATCAATTTTGGCAATTCGTCATGCCGCTGCTTCAGAAGCACATCAATATTCGCCCAGGCTTTATTGATGTTGTTGGTGACTAAAATAAGACCGTTATAAATGGAAACCGAGTAGATCACCGTCACCAGAAGAATCAGCCCGATTACTACCGCCAGAACGAGACCCATGATGTACTGCCTCCCTTCAATTTGAAGTAAAAACCGGCCCCGAAACCGCCGCCCAGAAGGGCGAGGGGAATCCAGGGATCCCAGTGCTGCTGCAGCGCCAACCAAATGCCAAGACCCGAGAGGGCAATTCCGGCCGCGATTCCCAACGGAGCCTGCCAGGCCCATGCCCGTCCCAGCTCATCCGGCCCCTTGGTAGAGATAATAAAAGGTTTTTCCGTTGGTTGACGAATTAAAAGCAGTTCCACGTTGGGATTCTGGGACTGACGTTGCATTTCTTCGCGCAAGAAATCCTCTTCGAGCTTGTTCCGGAAAGCATCCCACTCGTCCGCGTCAACCTGCCCGTCATGGTTCGTGTCCGCCTGGGACATCTGCCGTGGATTAAACTTTACCGCCTGCAGACGTTCCCGAAAACGAGCCTGCCGGTCTTCGATATGCTGCTGGCCGGTGTTGATCAGCTCGCCCAGGACAAACAAAGGGGCTTTTTCAGGAATGCTGAGTTCCCGCAGGCGCAATCGCCGGGTCCCGCCGAACCAGGTCATATCATTCAGTCCCCAGCTGTTCAAGACGGGGCCGATCATGGACCGCGTGGAAGCGTTTAGCTCATACGTGATATTCAACACATGGTATTCCGCGCCCAGCGGATCAATCAGCACCCGGCCTGTGGCGTCTTCAATAAAGAAGAAATCTTGAGACTGCACATCCTTTACGGTAGCCCAGTGGGAATTTTTACCATTGGAACGGAGCTCCTCGACAATGCAGCGCCACCAGCAGCACGCCTGTTTCGTGACCGGAGACTGCATCGGGGTGCGTTGACGGGCCATGCCCATCAGTTCCACAAGCCCCATCGCGGCCGAGCGGATCTTAGAGGTGGGGGTGTTTTCCAGCAAACGTTTTTGATTCAGTTTGCCAAGCCCCCACAGAAGCGCCACCGGTCCGCCGATCAGGCAGACCCCGATCAGCTTCCACGTCTCACCGCTAGAAGAATGATGCACGTACATAACGGCATTGTTTTATCAGGACCACTGACTGAAAACAAGGGGGAAACACGCCAACTATCGGAGGAGCTACGCGGCTTTTCGTAATGGAGATGTTTCTTTGCCGATGAGCGCCAGCCGCCAGCCGAATACGTTGGCCAGCTGGACGAGGTTCTCGAGCCGGGGATTCCCGCGTTTGGACAGCATCCGCCACAAATGCTCGCGGTTAAGGCCTGATTTTTTCGCTAAGCGGCCAATGCCCCCATGGGCTTCAGCCACATTACGCAGGGCTAACAGAAATACGCCACGGTCACCATCTTTCAGACAGGCGTTCAAGTACTTCAAAGCAAAAACAGGATTTCTTAAATCTTTGTACAAATCTTCTTCATAACTTGCCGGGCTCATTTCACAGACCTCCTCTGATAGTCCTGCCAGTAGTTTTTCGCCGCTTGAATGTCTCTATCCTGACGGTTCTTGTCGCCTCCGCAGAGCAATATCACCCATGCTTTTTCTTTGAGTCCTACATAGATACGGTAGCCTGGTCCGACAAAGACTCTCAGCTCATAAACCCCTTCACCAACCGGTTTGCAATCACCAAACAAGCCGCGCTGGAGTCTCGTCAGCCTGGATTGGACCGCTATCTGCGCATCGAGATTTCTCAGCGATAAATACCATTCCTGGAATGGGGCATATCCAATTTCTGTTTCATAATAAATCAGCTTCCGTGGTCCTATCTCCACACCAGCCTCCCTTATCGTAGCGTATGAACTACGGTTATTCAAGAGCCAATCCCGCCGTACGGAGGCTCCTGCATCTTAGAGGCAAGTCCTGCTGATTTATTCACGGCTCGATTACTCGCTCGATCGCTTGCTTGTCTGCTGTTCCTGGCTCCCTGCTCGCTTGCATAATGGCTAAGACAGCGGAGCAAGACAGAACGACGGTTACGACTCTTATGCCGGACCGTTGTTCCGGCTGATCCGTTGTTCTGGCCAGCTCTGTTGTTCTGGCAGGTCCGCTGTTTCTGACTGGGTAAGGCCAGGGGTAAGGCCAGGGGACGGGTAAGGCCAGGGGACGTAGTTGAAACTTTGCAGACTGTTTGACCAGTGGGACAGAAGAGTCGGAGGAGCCAGGCCCAACGGAGCAAATTAAGCGGTTTGCTGGAACTGGGGATTGTTTTGGATGTACTTCCGCAATTTGTCCAACTCGACTTCGTTGCGTATGACCGGCAAAAGGTGCATGACCCAACGGAGAAACGTGGTTGATCTATGGGACAGAGCAACTTCAGCTTAACATCAGACGATGGGTTGTTTGGTTCGGGCGAGATGGAAGGCCAGGCGGGCAGCATCGGAGCGGTCGGTGAAGGGGATGTTGGCTTGACGGAGAGCGTCCATCAGCATAGCGTGAAGGTCGGCGCGCAGGAGGGATAGATCCTCGGTCAGAGACGGCGATTCCGTACGGGCGCGTTCTTCCAGCTCCACGCAGTCAGAATAAGCTTTAGCGATCGCTCCCAGGTTCAATGGTTCCCTCTTGTAATATAGGCGGCCAGCTGTGTGACATGCTCCCGATCCCGGTAGGGAATACCTTCCCGTTTCAGAATCCCCAGCAGTTTGTTATGCCAGATCACTCGTTGCTCTTCCAGTTCAACCAACCGCGCAGGGTCTGATGTGCGTTCCATTTGCTCGATGATCTCCAGGTAACGCTTAGCGACATTATACAGCTTGCCTTTTGCCATAACAGCCTCCTTTATTGGTTTAGAGGAGTTATGAGAAGAAATATTCACACTGTACTAGGTACAAATCAGAAATCTATTGAGTTGGGTCCGGGGTTTGACTCCGCGGGGCGGTGTTGCTTATCCGGTTGAATTTCAAAGCCGCATTTTGTCACATATCACGACAGCATCGTGTATGGAAAGGCCTCTTATAAAAGGTCTGACATAAAGAAGAACAAACCGAAGGGAGGGTGACTCAATGGACTCACAGGGTGGAGCAGGATCTGTTGGTGAATCAGCCGGTTTTTGCGATCGGTCCAATGGACTGGTCGGCTTCGGTGTAGCCCTGATTGCGATGGGCATTCTCGAGTTGCTGATGGAGGGAATGACAGCGATCCTTCCGATAATCATGGGGGTGGGTTCGGCCCGTCTGATGATGGGAATGGCGATGTTCTCTGTTCCGCTCGTGGTGGCCAAAATATGGCTCGGAATCGGTTCCGTGAATGCGGAACGGTGGGCGCGGGCGTTGATTCTGGTCCTGGCGTGGATCAGCCTGTATGATTCTTCTCGAATGGTGGTGTTCTGGCTGACTCGTCCCGATGAATTTGTCAAAGTCACGTGGATGGCGGGCACCCTCAGTGTTGCAACCTGCCTTATCTCTGGGCTATACGCCTGGTATTACCGTTCGCAGGATGTTCAGCGCACGTGTGAAAAAAGACATCCCGCGTTGGCCTGGACGGACCGGGTCCCCTTACCCGTCCTGGGCGCCAGTGTTTATCTCGCCTGTCAGATTGTTGCGCCTATTGGCCTAAGGGAAGGTCATGGAGCCTGGGCCGCTGGGGCGCTGGTCATGGCCGGACAAGCGGCCTGTGCCTGGGGTCTTTATCGGTTGTATCGCTGGGCCTGGTGGGGAACCTTGGGGGTTCAACTGGTGTTCTGGTCATCGCGTTACTGGCTCCGGTTGCTGACCGGTGCGGAATTCCGATTTAATCGAGTAAATCTGGTTATTCTCGTGGTGTGGTCAGCGATTGCGATCGCTTACTTGATTTTCATTCGCCGCTATTTCCGAGAAGAGGCAGTAACGATGACAATCACCAAGCAGGTTTGAAAAGGGGTCTGACTCTTTCAGGCATGCGAGGGGTGCCACCCTGCGCAGGAGCGCGACGTGAGGCCTGCGCATTTATGGCGGGCGGGCAGCCCCGCCCGCCCCTACGTTTCCGATTGCAAGGCGGGCCGGGGGTTGGCATGCGAACGACTTGCGGGCTCAGTGAGGCGGAGCGGCTCGCTATCGAGGTCCCGACCGTAGTTTTGGAGGGCCGAGAAGACGATCCGCCGAGCGCCCGGAGATCGCACCGGAGTGAGCAGCCAACCACCGGTACGCCAGCCCCTCCTCACGGGGTGTGACCCAGCGGACGAATAAGCGGTATTGACAGCGGCCTCCGAGGGAGATACAACCTCATAAGAAACAAAGTGTTATCACCCTCCACCATCGGCTCTCTTCTGATCGCTCTGGCGTGCGTGATGGACGCCGCGACGCTGGCGGTTAATCCTTTCGCCGCCTATAAATCCGACGCGTTCGGCCTGCTCTGGGTGACGATGCTCTATGGCCTGGTAGCGATCGCCGGGTGGGGTCTCAGGCGCCGCGCCTCCGGTACCCGGACGATGCTGGCTCTGCCCGGGGCTATTTTTCTGGCCAGCCTGGTGCAGCCGTTGTACGAACGGTTCTACCTCTCCCAACCGTATTCACTGAAAGAAGCCTTTAAGCCTTTACCCGTCGTTGTCACGATCGGCGGGGAGGCTTTGTTAATCATCCTCATCGCCTTGTCTTTTTTCTCGCTCCCTCTGTCGGAGGAACGAAACCCCTCCCGAGGGCCCGGATTTTCCGGGGAGGATATCCGGAAGATTGATCATGCTTTTATGGCTTTCAGCTCGGCGAGCGTCTTCATTCTCCTCCTGATCGCATGGAACTGGGCCCATCCGGCCGAGAACGTCAGCCTATGGCCAAAGAGAGTCGCGGATCTTTTTCTTTATGGGGCGGCACTGTCGGCGGCGGGCGGCATCGCCTTTACGCTGCTCGTTCTTTCAAAGTGGTCGCTGGTTGCGGTGTCAACAGCCGGCTTAATGCTGGCGGGGGTTTACGGGTCGATCGTCCGCGGTCTGGCGGAGCCTGCGGATATCGGTTTTATGATCATCGGGATCGCGGTTTTCTTTGTCGCCGGGACATTTTATAACGCCGCCCGCTGGTTCCTGCGCAAACGGCCGTCTGAAGGAAACGAGTCTCTGTCTTCGCGTGAAAAGGCTGCCGTGGTGTTCATCACCCTTTTGGGATGGGCCCTCCTGTTCTGGTGGTTTCGCCCATCTCCGCCAGCCCCGCCTCCGGTGCGCGGGCTCATCGTTATTGACCTGGCGACCTATCATCCCGGGACCCGGATTACACCGGTGTTCACCCAGAAAGCCTTCCGGATCACGTTCTGGAATCGTCCCTCTCAACAGCCGCGCGTGGCGCTGGTGCCTGCGGTCCCCGTGCCTCCGGTCCGCGTGCCGGTCCGCGCTCCTGCACCGCCGGTGATGAAATCGCTGCCTTCCTCCTCTTCGCTGAACGGCGTTCCGATGACTAACATCATGAGGACATACACTTACATCTTTCGCGGCCGTCTCACCTGCGGGGATCAGCCCTGCACGGACGCGCAGGGCCGCGTCGCCTTGGAAAGCATCCACAACCCGGATCTGCAAGAGTTAATTCACCCGACAGGGGATGGCACCTATGAGGTTCGGGTAGAACTTACGGAACTCCCTAATGAATCCGTCCGTTGGACGCTCAATTTTGCCGGCACGGGCATCCAAACCAAGGAGCTGCAAGGCCAGGCGATCCTCATGGACGATCCGACGGTGACGATCGAATACCCGGCCGTTAATTAGAGTGGGATAATTTCTTGTAGTGGATGCGATGGGGCTGAAGGGCTTTGGCTCCGAGGCGTTCTTTAAGTTTTTCTTCGTACTCCCGGTAATTGCCTTCCGAAAAAGTGACCTGGCTCTCGCCTTCGAAGGCGAGGATATGGGTGGCGATACGGTCCAGGAACCAGCGGTCGTGGCTGATGACCAGCACGCAGCCCGCGAATTCGAGGATAGCGTCTTCCAGGGCGCGCAGGGTGTTGACGTCGAGGTCATTGCTGGGTTCGTCGAGCAGAAGCACGTTGGCGCCGGATTTGAGCATCTTGGCCAGATGCACGCGGTTGCGCTCGCCGCCGGAGAGCGTCCCGACTTTCTTCTGCTGGTCCGCTCCGGAGAAATTGAAGCGGGCGCAGTAGGCGCGCGAATTGATCTCTTTTTTGCCGAGCGGTATCAGATCCAGGCCGCCGGAAATCTCCTGCCAGGCGGTCTTGTTGTCGTCAAGCGACTGGCGGCTCTGGTCCACGTACCCCAACTTCACGCTCTCACCCACCCGCATCGTTCCCTGATCCGGTTTCTCCGTCGCGATGATCATTTTAAAAAGCGTTGTTTTGCCGGCTCCGTTGGGTCCGATAATGCCAACGATCGCACCCGCCGGAATCTGAAAGGATAGATTTTCCACCAACAGATTGTCGCCGTAAGCCTTGGCAATACCGTCCGCTGCAATAACTAAATCACCCAGGCGCGGTCCAGGAGGAATATAAATTTCCAGTTCCTCCATGCGCTTGACCGGGTCCTGAGCCAGCAGTTCCTGATACTGCCCGATGCGCGCTTTGCTTTTGGCCTGGCGTCCATGGGGGGACATGCGCACCCACTCCAGCTCGCGCTCGAGTGTTTTCTGCCGCTGGCTTTCAGCTTTTTCTTCGCGCCGCAGGCGCTCCTGCTTTTGCTCCAGCCAAGACGAGTAGTTGCCTTTCCAGGGCACACCCTCGCCGTAATCGAGCTCCAGAATCCACTCGGCGATATTGTCCAGAAAATAGCGGTCATGCGTAATGGCCACCACCGTTCCCTTGTACTCTTTCAAATGATTTTCCAGCCACTCCACGGATTCGGCATCCAGATGATTGGTGGGTTCGTCCAGAAGCAGCAGATCCGGCGCCTGCAGCAGCAACCGGCACAGCGCCACACGGCGCTTTTCGCCACCGGACAGATGCGTCACCGGTGACTCGCCGGGCGGCAGGCGCAGCGCGTCCATGGCGATCTCCAGCTGATGGTCCAGCTCCCATCCATTACAGGCTTCGATCTTTTCCTGAAGCTCCGCCTGCCGGTTCAGCGCTTTTTCCATTGCGTCCGGACCCATGTTTTCCGAAAAACCCGCGCTGACTTTTTCATACTCCGCCACAAGGTCGGTCACGTGCTTGAGGCCTTGCGCCACGTTTTCTTTCACCGTCAGCCGGTCGTCCAGGCGAGGCTCTTGAGGAAGATAGCCGACGCTGCTGCCTTTGCCGGGAAACGCCTCGCCGTCAAACTCGGTTTCCAGTCCCGCCATGATCTTGAGAAGCGTACTCTTGCCGGCGCCGTTAAGACCAATGACCCCGATCTTGGCGCCGTAATAAAATGAAAGAGTGATATCCTTCAGGACCTGCTTCTGGCCATACTTCTTGCTCAGGCCCTTCATGGTGAAAACAAAATCTTTAGACATATGACTATTATACTTAAGTGGTCATTTTCGACGGAGGGGGGGATTGATCAGAAAAGCCGGAGATATCCGCGGGTGGTGATGCACCAGGCCGCGATGACGACCAGAACGGTGAGGATCGACTTGAGGATCGAGCTTCCCTGCTGACGCCGCAGCAAAAGCCCCAGAATCAGCACGGCCGTCATTTCAAACACATCGAGCGGCCGGAACCAGTAAACCGACGATCGCAGTTGTGCGGCATCCATCAGGCGCAAAGGAGTCAGAGCAGGAATCCAATTGCTCAAGAGACTCTCCAGGGCCCGCAAAACAATCGGCACGGACGTCCAGCCGAGAATCCCGACCATCGTTCGAACCTCATACCCCGTGCGCAAGACAAATGCCATCACCACTAACAAGGCCAACAACAACGTCCATCCAATTGCAGTGGACATAACCGCTTGCGCGATGGAGGAGATCGGATCAGACGTCACAGCAACCGCTGCCGCGGAAAGCGCCAGATGCGCCACAAACATCACGTAGGTAAACGTGCAACTGTACGATGCGGCCATCGACCGTCCCATCAGGGTCGTGGCTTTCGGCGAAGCCGCGGCCCGTGCCGGCATGGACGTTCTCCAAGGTTCAACAGGGGATGGCACCACCGGCTGCGGCCTCTCCGGCGAAATCCATTCTCTCTTTTGTGAATCAAAATACGACGTGACATCATCCTGTTTCATTTCAGCGGTTCCGTATTCGGGCAAATTCGATGATATCTCATTCACCGAATCCAGAAAATTGGTTACAGGAACTTCAGCCTCTAAGGAGGATGCGGCCGGGGTCACCCCTGGAAGAGGAGGCTCCGCCTTCTTCTCTTCCGGAACCTCTGGAACCGGCGGAGGAGTCGCGGACAGAGGAACCGGAGGGGCCGCTGGTTTGATATGGATATCAATTTCTTTTTCCGTACTCGCAAATTCCTTCTTCTCTTCTTTGGCCGCCGTTTCAACCGGTTCGGTGTCTCTTTCAGTTTCTTTTGGGGCCTCGACCGGAACCGCGGCTTCCGCCGGGGCCGGAGCCTGGACCGGCGCCGGGGTCTGGGTTTGAGGCTTGGATTTGATCAATTGATGAACCCGTTCACCGACCTCGATCACATTAAAGGGTTTCAGGATATAATCGTCGGCTCCCATATTTTTTCCCATGGCCTGTTGATTGGGGGACCGGGCCGCGCCGGTCATGAGAATAATAGGAATGGCCTTGGTCTGCGGATGATCCTTAAACCGCCCCACCATCTGGAAACCCGTCGCATCGGGGAGCATCACATCCAGAAAAATAAGATCCGGAAGGGTTTTGAGCGCCATATCAAAACCGTCTTTGGCCATGGAAGCGGTCTCCACGGTGTATCCCTCGTTTGTGAGATGCTCCTTCAGGAGCCCGCTCACCATCAAATCGTCATCAATAACTAAGACGCATGCCATGCATTTATTCCGAATGAGATTTTAACCGTTTTTTCTTCGTTCGTGAAGCTGGAATATTCTGGAGACGGAATCCCTGAAGCTGCTTCTCCTGGCGCAGCTCTGTGCGTTCCTCTTCCGCGGCGTCTACTTTTTTTAAACGAGCATTGGCGGATTCCGTACTGGCCATGACCGAAGCCGTTGACGCGGCCGGGGAAACGGTTTCCACGGTCTGGGGGGACGACGGCGTGCCCGGAGCAGAGACTTCCATTCCCGGATTTCTGGCTAAAACGGTCGACGGAGCCCCGTACTGATGAGACGCGAAGCCCCAGGTCGAAGCAATCGTGAGCGCCACCACGACCGCCTTGGATACCGAGCTTCCGGGCTGACGATACAACAAAAACCCGATCACGAGGGCGGACAGCATCTCAAATACATCCAGCGGCCGGAGCCATAAAATGACTCCAGGGGATTGATAAGGATCAATGAAACGCAAGGAGTTGAGTGCCGGGCGAGCGCTCAGAAGAAGTCCAATCCCCTTGAGCACGAGGGGAATCGCCGCCAAAGCCAGAATCTTCATCGCTTGATCAACCGGAAGGGAAATGCCTAATACCGTTGAAAAAAGCACCAGCAGACCCAGCAGAAGACCGCATCCGATGATGACCGAAGAAATCATGCCTCCGACACCCTGTGCCGACGACGAAGCAAATGCAAAACCCGTCAAGACCATGACCAGTGGAACAGTCAACAGGCTGATGTTCTTGACTCGGGTGAAATAACGTTCCATGCTGAAATAACGCATCATTGTTTTCAATAAAGCTGTATTCTTATACCTCCCCAATTTATTAATCTCAAGGGGTAATTCTGTATACTGATCTTCTTCAATGGCCCCCTTAAAACCATCTCCGCTGATCTGGCTCGATCTGGAAATGACCGGATTGGAACCGGATCGCCACATGATTCTGGAAATCGGCTGTGTCGTGACCGATTCTCAATTGATCGTGATGGCCGAGGGCCCTTGTTTTGCGATTCATCATCCGGAGAGCATTCTCACCACGATGGATCCCTGGTGTATCGAACAGCACGGCAAATCCGGGCTGACCGAACGATGCCGCCGATCAACCATGACGGTGGCGGAGGCTGAAACAAAAACCCTGGCGTTCTTGCGCCAGCACTGCGACGAGAAGGGCTCTCCCTTGTGCGGTAATTCCATCGGTCAGGACCGCCGCTTCCTTTATAGATATATGCCGACTCTCAATAACTTCTTCCATTACCGCAACGTGGACGTCAGCAGCATTAAAGAGCTTGTCCGCCGCTGGTATCCCGACACGCAAGCCCCTGACAAAGCGAAAACACATCATGTCCTGGATGATATTCGCGAATCCATCGAGGAATTGCGGTTCTACAGAAAAACCATATTCAAGTAATATTTTTGCTAAAATTCGTGCGTATCCCATGGTATTAAGCATGCCTCGTTTGTCCGGTGTCCGCCGTTCTCTTCCCAAGGAGCTTCGAAAGTTCCTGGCCCCTCTCATTGAAAAAGCCCAATCCACGCAGACCCCCCTGTATCTGGTGGGGGGATGTGTTCGAGACCTTTTTCTGGGCAAGATGTGCCTGGATGTGGATGTCGTGGCCGAAGGCCTGGCCGCTCCGCTGGCCAAAGCAGCGGCCCGGCTCTATAAAACCAAACTGATCACGCACGAACCCTTTTTGACCCATACGCTCCTCTTCTCGGATGGCCGCCACCTGGATATCGCCACCGCCCGCTCGGAAACCTATCCGGAACCCGCGGCCCTGCCGATCGTCGAGCCGGCCAGTCTGCAGGATGATCTGTACCGGCGTGATTTTTCGATTAATGCGATCGCCCTTTCGCTGAATGCAGAGGATTTCGGGCAGGTATGGGACCCCTTCGGCGGCGTAGAGGATTTACGCAACGAGAAAATCCGGGCCTTTCATTCCGAAAGCTTCAAGGACGATCCCACCCGCCTCTTCCGGGCCGCCCGCTTTGCCGGCCGCTTCGGGTATGACCTCGAGTGGCGCACCCGGGAGTGGCTGATGGAGTGCATCAACGAACAGCTGCCGAGCCGGCTGTCCGGCGCCCGCGTGCGCGAGGAGCTGATCCCGCTTCTGATGGAAAAAGACCCCTGCCCGGCCTTCCGGCTGCTGGCGCAATGGGGAGCGCTCTCCTTTTTAATCCCCAACTTGAAATGGGAAAAATCCCATGAAACCTTTTTCAGCCAATGGTTGCGCCGGAATGGAAAAGGGGATTCGCTGATGATGCGGCTGCTGATTCTGCTCCATGCCATCCCTTATCCAAAAGCCGTCGGATGCTTGAATCATTTGATGTTCCCTCAGAAAATGGTTGAACAGATTGAACAGGCGCTGGCGATCCTGGCGCGTTTGCGCGAAGGGGCTCTGGTTCCTGCGGAAATGCCCGACCGGAAAACCCTCTCGCCTGAGGTGGAAGCTTTTATCGGGAAAGCGGTCACCGTCCGCCAGATCACCCCCAGAAAGACGCCGGCGGAACAGTGGCAGCGCTATCAGGACAGCGTCCCGTGCCTGTGCGGGAAGGAGATCCGGAACCTCGGGTACAAGCCGGGACCGATGTTTACGAAGATTTTTGATGCGCTCCGTCAGGCGCGCTGGGAAGGTAAATTGCGCACGCGTGAAGAAGAAATCCGGTTTATCACCGAGACATTTCCGTTGAACGCATAACCCATGACCGCGCGACCACGCATCTTATCGGGCATGCGCCCATCAGGGAAACTGCACCTGGGGAACTACTTCGGGGCTTTGGCGCACTGGGTCCAATTGCAAAACGACTACCAGTGTTATTACATGGTGGCCGATTGGCATGCGCTCACTTCGGAATACAACGACACCAGCGCCATTGAAGACAATATCTGGGAGATGGTCGTGGACTGGCTCAGCTGCGGGCTCGACCCCGCCCGGTCCGTCATTTTCCGGCAGTCCTGGGTGAAGGAGCATGCCGAACTGCATCTGATGCTGTCGATGATCACACCGCTGTCGTGGCTGGAGCGCGTACCGACGTATAAGGAGCAGCAACAGGAGATGAAGAACCGGGACTTGTCCACGTACGGGTTTCTCGGCTATCCGCTGCTGCAATCGGCTGACATCCTGCTGTACAAGGCCAATGCCGTTCCGGTGGGAGAAGACCAGTTACCTCACATTGAATTTACACGGGAAATCAGCCGCCGGTTTAATCACCTCTACGGACGGGACGTTTTTCCGGAGCCTCGAGCGCTCTTGTCCCCATCGCCCAAAGTGCCCGGCACCGACGGGCGTAAGATGTCCAAATCGTACAACAACGCGGTGCTGCTGTCGGATACCCGGGAAGAGATCAACGCGAAAGTGAAAGTGATGTACACCGATCCGGTCAAGATCCGGATCAACGACAAAGGCCATCCGGAAGGCTGCGTGGTCTTTAGCACGCACAAACTCTACACACCGGAATGGGCGGACGTTGAATCGCGCTGCAAAGCGGGAACCCTCGGATGCGTGGCGTGCAAAAACCGCCTGGCCGAAACCTTGAACGCAGGGCTCGAGCCCATTCGGATGCGGCGGGCACAGTGGCTGGGCCGGATGGACGATGTGAAGCAGATCGTGCGCGAGGGCTCCCAAAAAGCAGCGGCCACCGCCGCGGAGACCTGGAAGGACGTACTCGACGTTCTTAAAATGAAACCGGCGCCCGGGGGAAAACCATGAGCGATCTCGTTGACACCCAAACCGATGCCTCCAATACGTCGGGGCTGGACGTCCGCCTGGAGAATTTCGAGGGACCACTGGATCTCCTGCTGTACCTGATCCGCAAAGACGACCTCTCTATTTCCGATATTCCGATCGCCCAGATCACGCAGGAATATCTGGCCTATCTGGACCTGATGAAGGATTTGAATCTTGAAAACGCGGGCGAGTTCCTCGTGATGGCCAGCACGCTGCTCCAGATCAAGGCGCAGATGCTTCTGCCCAGCCCCGAATCCGCAGAGGACGAAGGGCCGGATCCGCGGAGCGAACTGATCAACAAACTGCTGGAGTATCAGCAATATAAGGAAGCCGCCAGCATCCTCAGCGGTTATAATGAAAAAGCCAAGGACACTTTCTACCGGACAGCGCCGCCGCCGCTGGGAGAAGATGATTTTGTCCTGAAGGCATCGGTCTTTGATCTCCTGAATGCCTTTAAGCGGGTTCTGGAACAAGCGCCGCGGGAAGTGGGGCAGATCCTCCGGGAGGAAATCCCGCTCGAAGTCAAAATCCGGGAGATCCTGGACCTGCTGACCGAGCAGACGTCGGTAGCCTTCGAAGAACTCTTCTCGAAAGCGCACCGGCGGATTGATTTGATCGTTACGTTTCTGGCTCTTTTGGAACTCATCCGGCTGAAACAGGTCACTGCCCGTCAAGCCGATATTTTTGGACCGATCCGACTTTACCGCGCTGACGCGGCTCCGGAGGAATCCGGAGTCCCCTCGGCGTCTTCGGAGGCCTAACCATGGAACGACCGGATATTCAAAAAGTCATCGAAGCGCTGCTGTTCATCACCGAACAGCCGATTCCCTTGAAGTCCCTTGAAGCGGTTTTTGAAAACCAGACCCCGCGCGAAGAGCTCCTGAGCATCCTGCAATCCATTACCAGCGACTACGCGCAGCGCGACAGCGCCCTGGAAGTGCGGGAGATCGCCGGGGGATGGCAGATGGCCACGCGCCCGGAATTCGCGCCCTGGATCCGGAAACTGTTCAAGGACCGCTTGACCTACCGGCTGAGCAACTCGGCGCTGGAAACGCTTTCGATCGTCGCGTATAAACAACCCATCACCCGCAGCGAGATTGAAGAAATCCGCGGCGTGGAAGTGACCGCCGTCCTCGACACACTGACCGAACGCAAGCTGGTCCGAATCGCCGGACGGCGGGAATCCATCGGGCGCCCGCTGCTCTACGGCACCACCCCTGATTTTCTCAAAGCCTTCGGGCTCAAACGTCTGGAGGATCTCCCGTCGATTGAGTCCCTCGTCCCGCCGGTCTCGGAGCCTTCTGCGGAAGCGCCCGTGCCCGAGGGGGACGCTCCACAAGACCCGCCGGAGACGGCCGAACCCATTCCGGCTAGTGTCGATATCACAAATTAAAGGAGCCTCGTTGTCATGACCGAACTCAGACGTGATCCAGTCGTTGGCCGTTGGGTGATTATTTCCACAGAGCGCGGGAAACGCCCCTCTGATTTCGGGAAAGAAGTGGAAACCGGCGTCGGCAAGTTCTGCCCGTTCTGCCCCGGCAATGAGGACAAAACCCCGCTGGAGATCCTGGCCTATCATGATCCGGCCCGCGCCAAAAACGCTCCGGGATGGTGGGTTCGCGTCGTGCCAAACAAATTTCCAGCGCTCCAGATTGAAGGCGGCCTCAACCGCCAGGGCGAAGGGATGTACGACAAGATGAACGGCGTGGGCGCCCATGAGGTCGTCATCGAAACCGCCGACCACAGCATCGACTTCCCGGATCTGGCTGATAAACGCGCGGAAGATGTGGTCTGGGCGTGGCGCGACCGCATCATGGATCTGAAAAAGGATCACCGTTTCGAATATATCTTGATCTTTAAAAACAAGGGAGCCGCGGCCGGTGCGTCGTTGAGCCATCCGCATTCGCAGCTGATCGCCACGCCGGTGGTTCCCAAGAACGTCCGGGAAATTGTGAACGGTTCCAAAAACTACTTCGAGTACAAGGAACGCTGCGTGTTCTGCGACATGATCAAACAGGAAACCTCGACCGGCACCCGCGTGGTCGCTGAAAATGACGACTTTGTGGCGTTTGTTCCGTTTGCCGCGCGTTTTCCATTCGAGGTCTGGATCCTGCCGAAGGTCCATGACTCGGATTTCGAGGACGTTCAAAAACACGAAGTGGTCCTTTTGACCCGGCTGCTGCAGGGCGTTCTCAAGCGCATGATCAGCGTTCTCGACAACCCGCCTTATAACTTCATCATCGTCAATTCGCCGCTGCGGGAATCCAAGCTCCCGCATTTCCACTGGCACCTCGAGATCATGCCGAAACTGACGAAGGTCGCGGGCTTCGAGTGGGGCTCCGGCTTCTACATCAACCCGACCCCACCGGAAGAAGCGGCCAAATTCCTGCGAGAGGCGGATTAAGCGGTTGAAGATTCTCTTCGTCGCGTCCGAATGCGTTCCGTTTTGTAAAACCGGCGGGTTGGCGGACGTGGTCGGCACGCTGCCGGCGGAACTGCGCAAGCGACGGCACGATGTCCGCGTTATACTTCCCAAGTACAAAACGATCCGCTCCCAGGAATTCGGAATCAAGGAAACCGGCGAGTCGATTCAGATCCCCATGGGTCAACGGGTCGAAAAAGCCGATATCCGCGTCGCGAAAACGGATAAAGGGGTGAAGGTCTACTTTGTTAACCACGATGGATTTTTCGGACGCGCCGGGCTCTACCGCACGTTTACAGGAGACTATGCGGACAACGGCGAGCGATTTGCGTTTTTCAGCCGGGCGGTATTTGAAACCTGCAAGGCCATGGAGTTCCGGCCGGACATTATCAGCTGCCACGACTGGCAAACGGGACTGGTTCCCGCCTACCTGAAAACCGTCTACCGCGAGGATGCGTTTTTCCAGCACACCTCAACGGTGATGACTATTCACAACATGGCCTACCAGGGAATTTTTCCAAAGACCCTTCTACCGCAGATCGGGCTCGGTTGGGAAGAATTCACTATCGATAAGCTGGAATACTACGACCAGATCAATTATCTGAAAGCCGGTCTGACGTATTCCACGCTGTTGAGCACGGTCAGTCCGACGTACTCCCATCAAATTCAAAACTCCTACGAGTTTGGCTGCGGCCTGGAAGGCACGCTGCGCAAACGCGCCGGGGATCTTGTCGGGATTCTGAACGGCCTGAGCCCGGAGGAATGGACCCCGGAGGAAGATCCTTTTCTCCCGAAAACATACACCCTCGATTCCCTGTCCACTCGAAAAGATTGCAAAGCCTTCCTCCAGCGGGAGCTGAAACTTCCGGCGGATCCGTCCGTCTCGCTTTTGGCGATGGTGGCCCGGCTGGACCGGCAGAAAGGCATCGACCTGCTGATTCAGAACCTGCAGGCCATCCTGGCGCTCAACACACAGGTGGTGGTGCTCGGCCAAGGGGACATCTTCCTGCAAGGCGTCCTCGAACAATTTGAGCGGATCTACCCGCTGGCGTTCCGGGTCCGCTCTGATTTCAACGACCCTCTGGCTCATCATATTTACGGCGGATGCGATATCTTTATGATGCCCTCGCGTTTTGAACCCTGCGGCATTGGGCAGCTCATCGCCATGCGTTATGGGGCCGTCCCCGTGGCCGCCAACACCGGGGGGCTCCGCGACACCATTACCCCGGTCGGCCGGAATTCCGGGACAGGCTTTCTTTTTGAAGCCGGACATGCTCCGTCGTTTTTAGGCGCCATTCAGGAAGCCCTACGTCTCTTTTCCGATAAAGAGTCCTGGGCGCTTCTCCAACGCCGCGCCATGTCCACGGATTTCTCCTGGGATGTATCGGCTCAGACGTATCTCCATCTGTTCTGGCGCGCGTTGGGCCGGGGAACCAAGACCCGCGCTTCCACGAAACGAATTTCTTGAACCGCTTCGCCTTGCCTCGCTTCTGGGTTGTCCTTCTTCTCGGCGGTCTCCTGGCTTGGACCACGCTCCGTTCAGTCCGGCGCTTTCAGGAAGAACGGGCTGATCAACGAGTATTGATTCTGGCGGATTGGTATGAGGCCCGCGACCTGGCCGCCCGCACTGGACAACCGGATCGCGAGCTGTTGCGCGGCCTGCAACAAAATGGAGCTCAAGGCCTTCTTCTTTCCGCCCTCACTCTCTCGGATCTTCAGCTGCACCACCGCGTCACCCCCCATCCGGCATCCAAAGGGGAAGATCCTCTGGATACCCGGGAGTTGATTTTTCATGAAACGAATCTGGCTCAACAGACCCAGCGCGAACTTCAATGGCACGGCGTATCGGACGTCACGCTTCGCGCGCGAGGTTCCGCTTTTCTTCTGTCACGCCGGGCGGGAAGCTCTTTTCTCTCTTTGAAAGATGTCGAGCTGGGGCTGGATCCCCTGCTGGTCGACGAGAGCCGGGCGCTGGGTTTAAGCCTGTTTATCCGCCTCAATCGCGACCCCTGGACCACCCCGGCGCAGATTGGACAGATGCTCCAGGAAGACATGCCGGTCGCTATGGCCGACGGCATTGTGTTTAATTCCGATGAACTACCCGGAGGACCTGAAGCCCTGCCGCTATGGCAAAATTGGCTGCGGGACCAGCATCCCATTCAAGCGCTCTTTGAATTTCATGCATCCCGCGCCGCGCGGATGATGGCCCGCCAGGTTCCTGCTTTTGTCTGCCGCTCCCACTCGATTCCCTCATCGGAGCTAAAAGATCTTCCGCCCGGGGCAGAACTGGCCCGCTGGCGGCGGGCGGTCCAGGAACGCTCCTGCCGCATCCTGCTTTTCCACGCTTCTCCCAATGATGCCTGGCCCACGTATCTCTCCCGGCTGAACGACCTGCACAACTGGCTGCAGCGCGACGGTTGGGCAACGGCTATTCCCGCCGGTCATCCCGTTTGGCGAGCGACGCGCACGCTTCAACGATGGGGAATGGCGTTTTTCGCTTTTTGGGCCGCTTCCGTTGCTCCGCTGATCGGTCTCGTTTTGGTGGGGGGAAAGATCCGCCGGGGAAGCCGGGGCAGTCGTTCTCCGCTGACGCTGTTCTGGACGTTGAGCCTCCTCACGGTCCTGGGCGCGCTCGTGGTCGCGGCCCTGGCGGATAGGCCGGAGATGCGCCTTCAATTGACGCCTTTCCCCGGGGTGAAGATTTCATTTCTTCTGTCGTGGTTCGGTTCGATTTTTGTACTCTATGAGTGGAAAGAAATTCGCGCCTTTCTCGTCCAAGGCGTTCGCCGGTTCGATGTGGTCCTGGGCGTTATTTTTCTGGCGATCGTCGCCTACATCCTGATCCGCTCCGGAAACGCCTCCGGGGGATGGATGCCTTTCGCGGAACAGGGCATCCGGGATCGGTTGGAAGAGGCGTTGATCGCGCGTCCCCGCTTTAAAGAATTTCTGTGGGGCCACCCTCTTCTGATCGCGGGGTTCTGGTTGTCGGCGGTGGATCGGAGCAAAAAACTGCTTTTGGACGGCCGGCCCTGGATCGTCCTGGGCATGG
The DNA here is from genome assembly GCA_041660185.1 of Elusimicrobiota bacterium. Taxonomy (NCBI): domain Bacteria; kingdom Pseudomonadati; phylum Elusimicrobiota; species Elusimicrobiota bacterium. Next base: position 136,456 of record JBAZWU010000005.1, read on the forward strand.
TGGGGCAGGCGTCGATCGTCAATACGTTCTGCCATCTGCACTCGCCGCTTTCGATGGCTTTGATGCGCACCGTCAACGGCGCGCTGATTGGATCGATTCTGGGATGGCTGCTCGTGAGAGGGCTGGCCGGGGTTCGACGGAGATTTAAATTATGAGAGATAATATGGTGGTCATCGGCGGTTATTACGGCTTTGGAAACGCCGGTGATGAACTGATTCTGCGCTCCCTCGTCGATCGTCTGCGCCAGGAATCGCCGAATGTGTCCATCACCGTCCTGTCTGCCGATCCGCTCCAGACCCAGGACCATTTTGGAGTCGACGCGATCAACCGATGGAATCCGGTGGCCTGGATCCGCGCATTTTCACAGGCCCGGCGTTTTGTCCTGGGAGGCGGAGGACTCCTGCAGGAATCCACCAGCGCTTGGAACTACATTTACTATCTGTCGTTGACGGCACTGGCCAAACTGCTGGGGTGCCGGACCGAAGTCCGGGCGATCGGCGTGGATCCGGTCCAGCACCGGCTCAACCGGTGGATGACGCGCCTCGTTTTCAATCATTTCGTCGATTCGGTTTCGGTTCGCGACACCGATTCGCAACTTGCGTTGGAAGCCTCCGGAGTAAAAATTGTGATTGCACGCGTCCCGGATCTGGTGTTTCAGTTCCCGACGCCTGCACCGACCCCGATTCAAAACCGCGTCGCCCTAGCGCTCGCTCCCTGGCCGCAAAGACCCGGGTGGGAACATGACCTGTCTCTGGTGTGCGACCTTCTGATTACAACGTTAAAAGTGAGCATCGATCTTCTTGTCTTTTCTCCGGAACAGGATGCTGTCTTATCGGAAAAAACAGCCCGGGCCGCCACACAATCCATCCAAGTCCGTTCTTGGACAACCCCCGAACAGTTGATCGGCTGGATGGCGGAATACGAACTGATTATCGGAATGCGCTATCACGCACTGGTCCTGGCGGCTTTGGCGGAGAAACCGTTTATTGGATGGGGCTTCCAGCGCAAAGTGCGATCCCTTTGCCGGGATTTCGGACAACCGCTCTGGTCCTTTGAGCGCGGGTGGGAGACGGACGCGGTGTTCCGGCAGGTCTGCGAAGCCTGGCGACATCGGGATCTTCTGCCGCATCGATACTCCTCCCGGCTTCCGCAACTGCGAACAGCCATTCCGGTCCTTCATGACGTCCCTCGGATTTTCCCAGCGCAGGTTCTATAATTATTTAGTATACTCGGCTGAAATTGCGCGATTTTGCAATCAATTATGACGATTCGAAAGATGCTGTTCCATGCGTCGTCCGTTCAAGTTTTGTTGATTTCCTTTTTTATGGGAATCACCTCCGCCGTTTATATGGGAATTAACCAAAGTTTGTTATCGACCGAAGATGTCTTCCGGCGTTCTTTAGGGGTGTCCCTATTCTTATCGTCCACTCTTACGGATCAGGAGGCTCTCAGACTGGCCGATACGTTAAAAACCCAAGATACGGAAATTGTTTCGATCGCTTACCTTTCCAAAGCTGATGCAACACAGGAAGCGCAAAAAGATGAGGCTCTTTCAAAAACCCTTCTGCTATTAAAAGAAAATCCTTTGCCTTCATCCCTTCAGATCACTTACAGCGACCGAGCATGGCTGGATCGCAATGCGCCAACCGATGCTTTACCGAAAACACCCGACATTCAGGAAATCCGCTGGGATGCAGCGTCCCGATCCGCTTTTCGCGCTCTGAATCAGTGGCGACACTGGTTGATGCGTCTGGCCGTTCTTTCAGGAGGGGTCGTCGTGCTCTGGTCTTTTGTCGGGATATATCGCTCTTTGGCTGAACGCATTTCTTTCGCGCAACTGGCCTGTCCTGTTCTCGTCGGTGCCTGCGGAGGAGCTCTATCGATCCTCGCGTGGCGGGCGGCTCTCCACCAGTTGGGAGCCGATGCCATGACCACTCCACCCATGAGCCGCATGGCCTGGCCGCTTCTGGCGGGAGCGCTGAGCGGTCTGGCTTACACAGGATCCGGAGCCAAACGTGAAGCGTAAAACCATTCTGATCCTGGCCGGGCTCGCGACGATGGTGCATGCCAACAGCTACGACGTGCTGCTCAAGCGCTACGAACACCAGATCCGCCAGCAAGAACGTCAGCTGCAATCGCTCAAAACGCATCTGGCGGAAAAAGAACGCGAGGCTCAACATTGGCAAAAAAAAGCCGAAGACGCCAAAGCGCTCTGGACCCGCGCCAACGCTTCGGCTGAACAAACCCGGCGGACGATCCAGACGGTTCGGGGTCACAGAAACACTACGCGCGTTCTAGCGAACGCCGCGGAGTCTTCCGCCACCGAAATGCGACTCACCGCGCAAACCTCAGATGGGCTGCTGGCCTACTGGGCCCGCGAACTGTATCTCCAGCAACGATTATCACGCACGCCGCCGGTGGCTGTTCAGGAACGCCTCCCGGGGCTTTTGACCGCCAAACTATGTGATTTCTCACAAACCGCCCATTGGCAGGCGGCGCAAGCCGGTCAGCAGGAGTCTTCGTTACGGTTACAGGAATTGCGCTGGCAGGACGAAGAACAACGACGAACGGCGGAACTGGACCGGCTGCACAGCCGGCAGCAGTCCCAGTGGCTCCGCTGGCAGGAAGCCCAGCGCCGGCGTGCCGCGCTCGTCGATGAAATCAGCCAGATGGAACAATCCCGGCAGGCGTTGCATGTGATGCTCCAGGAACTGCAGGAACACCGCGACCACACCCTCGCCTCCCGTCAGGGTCACCCGGCGGAGAACCGCGCGCTCGCCGCCCTGCGCGGGACCCTTCCCTGGCCCGCCGACGGGAAAGTGACACAGAATTTCGGCCGCCAGTACTCGGAAGACTTGAAGCAGCTCATGATTTCAAACGGCATCAAAATTGATGCCGGAGCCAATCGCCAGGTTCGTGCCATCCAGGCCGGCAAGGTTTTGTTTGCCAACCCGTTTCGGCAATACGGTCAACTGGTGATTGTTCAACACGCCAATGGCCTGACCTCGGTCTATGGGGGCCTGGGCCAGACGTCCGTGAAAGAGGGATGCGTTCTTTCCCCGCTTGAACCGATCGGTCTCACCGGAGGGGAAGGGACTTTTTATTTTGAGCTCCGGCACGACGAACAACCCGTGAATCCGCTTGTTTACTTAGCCGCTAACCATCATCGCTCTGAACTTAGCTCAAGGAGGACGTTCGAATGAATCGCCGTTCTATTACCTGGTCGTTTTCCTTTTTAGCCGCACTGCTGTTGTTGTGCCATCCGCTGGTCCGATCGGCCGCTGATCAGACTTATGAGGACATGAAGATGCTCGTCGAAGTATTGAATCTCGTCCGAGACAACTATGTCCAGGATGTGGATACGCACAAACTGATTTACGGCGCCGCCTCCGGCATGGTGCGGGTCCTCGATCCGTTCTCGCAATTTTTAGAACCCGACGCCCACAAAGAAATGAAAACCGAAACCGAAGGCGAGTTCGGCGGACTCGGCATCCGCATCGCCATCCGGGATAACATTCTCACGGTGATCACACCCCTGCCGGGCACGCCAGCCTACCGTCACGGCATCTTGCCGGGCGACAAAATAGTGAAAATCAATGATGAAACCACGCAGGACATCACCATTGAACAGGCCGTTAAGCGCCTGCGCGGCGCGCCGGGCTCCAAAGTGACCATCACGATCGGCCGCGAAGGGGAAAAAGAACTGAAAGACATCGTTCTCACGCGGGAACTGATCAAAATCGAAAGCATCAAGTATAAAATGCTCGACAGCAACATCGGCTACGTCCGCCTGACGGAATTTACGCAGCGTTCCGCGCAGGACTTTGACACCGCGCTCAAGGGGCTGAAGGCGAAAGGCATGACCAACCTGATTGTGGATCTCCGGAATAATCCGGGGGGTCTGCTGAACGTCGCCGTCGATACCTGCCGTCTCTTCATCGGCAGCAACAAGCTCATCGTGTACACGCAAGGACGGCGACAGCCCCGGCAGGAGTTCCGCGCGGATGCTCAAGCCGCGTACGGGACGGTTCCCATGGTGGTTCTGGTCAATCATGGCTCGGCGTCGGGCAGCGAGATTTTTGCAGGCTGCCTCCAGGACTACCACCGGGCGCTGATTCTCGGATCGGAGACGTTTGGCAAAGGAAGTGTTCAATCGGTGATCCCCTTGGCCGATGGCAGCGGACTGCGTCTCACCACAGCCAAATACTACACGCCGTCCGGCCGGACCTTCCATCGCGACGAAAAAACCGGGAAAGGCGGCATTACGCCGGACATTCTCATTGACGTGCCTCGCGATGTGGAGATCAAACTGCAGGCGCAGGAAGAGGAGATATTTGGGAAAACTCCGGCGGTGATTAAACCGGAGAAAACGGACCCCAAAACGGAAGCCCCGGTGAAGGACGAAGCGCTCGAACGGGCCAAAGAAACTCTGAAAGCGCGGGAGATCTTCACCAAAATGAAGGAATCCTGACCCCCCGAGCGCGTATCGGCATGCACGACACAAGAGGCGGCGTGGGCCGCTGGTTGGCGATCCTTCTGGCGCTCGGCGCGATCAGCGGTTATCTGATCCTGCGATGGGCACCGGGCCACACCCTTCTGACCTTCAGCGCCCGCGTCGAAAGCAACACCAACCAAACGCTCGCCCGCCTGGGCATTACGGATTACCAAATCCTCCAGCAACTGCATCGCGAACACCGGCGCTTCGGGTTGGTGTGGATCGAATCCGAACGACGGATTCAGCTTCTGACGGCGGCCGACGTCAGCCGGGTCGCCCGTAGTCTGGTCAGTACCGGACGCCAGGAGCATTGCCGGGCGCGACAGCGGATGACGTCTCAAGGGACGCTGGTGACCATTTCCTTTCTGGGGATGTCTTTCCAGAAAGTCTGGCTGGTCGCCGGCGGCAAAGCCGCCCTTCGCCCTCAAATTGCGATTGTGATCGACGATGTCGCCTACGATCCGGCTCCGATGGACCGGTTTGCCAAGCTCGGGATTCCGTTGACCTTTGCCATCCTGCCCAGAGACCGCCGTTCCAAAATGCTGGCGGATAAAGCCGATGCCCTGCATTTTCCCGTGCTCTTGCATCTCCCTATGGAACCAGAGGACCGGATGGCCAACGACCCGGGTCCTTCTGCGCTTTATTTATCCATGACGCCGCAGCAGCTCAAAAATCAATTTGAAAAGAATTTAGCCAGCGTCCCCCATGTGGTCGGAATCAATAACCATATGGGTTCCGCTTTTACAGCCGATGAAGCGAAAATGAAACTGATCATGCCCTGGGTTAAGCAGAAAGGGTTTTTTTTCCTGGACTCGCATACGACATCCAACTCGGTCGTCGCCCGGGTGGCACGTCAGGCGGGGGTTCCTTGTCTTCTGAATGAAACCTTCCTGGACAACCAGGATGATGCCGTATCGATCGAAAAACAACTGGACCATGCCATGCGGCTGGCCTTGCGCGACAAACGAACGATCGCCATCAGCCACTACGGCCGCAAACACCTGGCGGAGGCTCTCGAGAAGCGAATCCCCGAATTCCAAGCGCACGGAGTCGCTTTTGTTCCGTTAACAGCCTTCTTCAACCGCTAAACAACAGTTACTTTCTCGACCCATGATTATTCTCGGCATTGAGACCTCCTGTGATGAAACCGCCGCCGCCCTGGTAAAAAACGGCCGGCGCGTGCTTCGGAGCGCGGTCGCCTCTCAAATGGCGATCCATCGCCCTTTTCGCGGCGTTGTCCCGGAGCTAGCCAGCCGAGCACACGTTGAACGAATCAACGACGTCATCGAAAGAGCGCTCGGACGCTTCGTCGGCCCGGTTGACGCGGTCGCGGTGACGACCGGTCCTGGACTCATCGGCTGTTTGTTGGTCGGCGTCGTGACCGCCCGGACCTGGGGCTGGGTCCACAACGTTCCCGTCATCGGCGTGAATCATCTGGAAGGCCATTTATTTGCCGGACTTGTGGAGTATCCACGTTTGAAACCGCCCTTTTTGGGACTGATCGTTTCGGGCGGGCATACGGAGCTTATGATCTTCAAAGGCTATGGCCGCTACGAACGCCTGGGCGGCACCCGGGATGATGCAGCCGGCGAGGCGTTTGACAAAGTCGCCAATCTTTTGTCCCTGCCCTTCCCCGGAGGTCCGTCCATCGATCGCCTGGCCCGGAAGGGAAGTGCAAAGGCCGTTTCTTTTCCAAGAGCTTGGATTCCGGGAACAAGCGATTTTTCTTTCAGCGGTCTGAAGACCGCGGTCGCAAATTATCTCCGGACTACTCCGCCCAGACAACGCCCGCCGGTCCCGGATATCTGCGCCTCTTTTCAGGAGGCGGTCGTTGAGGTACTGGTCAAGAAAACGTTGGAGGCGGCGAAAATCCACTCCCTGCGTTCGGTCGTTGTGGGAGGGGGGGTCGCAGCCAACCGGCGGCTTCGGGAAGCCTTTCGAAGGACCGCGAAGGCTGAAAAGGTCTCCGTCTATTTGCCGGATCTGTCTTTCTGCACGGATAACGCGGCCATGATCGCGGCAGCCGGTTATTACAAGCAGCAGCATGGTCTTGGACAATCGACGGGTTCCCTGACCGTCGATGCCAACCTGACACTGGAAAGCTGGGCGAAGACGTGACCCTTTCACAACCGATCCAGATCGGACCGCTTCGACTGATGCACAATGTCATTCTTTCGCCCATGGCCGGGGTGACGGATGCGCCGTTCCGTCGGCTGTGCGCGCGCGGGGGTTGTGCCCTCATGTCGGGGGAAATGGTGTCCGCGCAGGCCCTCAAGTACCAAAGCAAGAAAACCCTGAATCTGCTTCGTTTCTTCCCCGATGAACGACCGGTGAGTTCTCAAATTGTCGGCAGCGACCCCGAGATGATGGCGGCCGCCGCCCAACGCGTGGAGGCCGGCGGGGTTGATTTGATTGACATTAACGCCGGCTGCCCGGTTCCGAAAATCACCAAGACAAAATCCGGCGCCGCCCTTTTGAAAGATGAAGGCCGGTTTGCCGCCATTCTATCGGCGGTCGCCAAGGCGGTGAAGATCCCGGTGACCGTCAAAATCCGCATCGGCGAACGGCAGAACGAATCCCTGGCCCCAGCCCTGGCGACCCTCGCACAAGAGTGTGGCATTTCCGCCGTTGTGGTCCATGCCCGACCGGTCTCCCAGAAACACTCGGGCTGCCCCGATTGGGAAGGACTGGCCCAGGTGGTTCATGCCGTCCGGATTCCGGTGATCGGAAACGGGGGGGTCAACACCCCTCAGGATGCGGCGGAGTTCCTGCGACTCAGCGGCTGCGCCGGGGTTTCCGTCGGGCGCGCGGCCATCGGCGACAGCGGTATTTTTAACCGCATCCGCCATTTTCTGGACACCGGGGAGCTTCAGCCGGCACCCAGCTATTTGGAAAAACTCGATTGTTTAGCCCAACACCTCGCCTGGACAACGGAATTCTTCGGCGAACGCCAGGGGCTCTTGCGTCTTCGAAAAATCGTTCCTTACTACGTGGCGGGTTTCCCGATGGCTACGACTTTCCGTGCTCGTGCGAACAGGATCGTGACCTTAAAAGAATGGGGTGAACTCCTGTTGAACACACGCGACGCATTGAACCATTGGCTCGACAGGGACTCCGCGTCAACCACGGGAAAAATGCTTAAATAGCGGCTTATTATGGACCTGCTGATCGACTTTTTCCAACGCCTTTACCACTTTGAAGAATTGATCCGATGGGGAGGACATTTTATTCTCATCGCCATCATTTTTTCCGAAACGGGTATTATGGCAGGCTTTTTTCTGCCGGGAGATTCGCTTTTAGTCACCGCCGGCCTTTTCGCGGCGGCTGGCCACTTGAATATTTACCTTTTAAACGTCGAGCTGATGATGGCGGCCGTTCTCGGAGACGCCTTGAGTTACGCCATCGGGTGGAAAATCGGTCCAAAGATATTTTCTCGCGAGAATTCCCTTTTCTTCAACAAAGCACATCTGTTGCGCACAAAGCACTTTTACGAACGCTATGGAGCCAAAACCATCGTGATCGCCCGCTTTGTCCCGATCGTGAGAACCTTTGCTCCGGTTGTCGCCGGTGTGGGCGAAATGAAATATTCCAAATTCGCACTCTATAACATCTGTGGCGGAATGGGCTGGGTTTTTTCCATGCTAATGACAGGGTTCTTGTTAGGCCATGTCATTCCGAATGTAGACAAGCATATACACAAAATTATATTTATCGTTATTTTCATTTCGATTTTACCAGCCCTTATCGAGACGATTAGAGAAAAACGGAGAAGCCGTCAGATCTCTGCATGAACCCATCCAAACCCTGGCGTTGGCCATTGGCCCTGTCTGGCCTTATTCTTCTTTCTCAGGCTTTTTCCTGGCCCTCACCGGTTCGGAACGCCGCGACATTGACATGGGAAACCGGATTCTCAATCCGATACCCGTTCTGGCACCTCGTATTCACTCCGCTCACCAGTGTGGCTGATTATCTGACGGTCATGGGCCGTACCCAGCTCGTCGTATTTGTTTGTTTTGTGTTTATATTGATTTTCTTATTTGGACGGCTCCGACGAGGATTAATTCTTTCGGTGGGGTTCCTTATTTTCCTGGCTTGGGGTGTTCTGGTTCCGCGGCCCATGGGACGTCTCGCGGCGAAAGATCCAAACGTTCTGCTCGTTGATTTTCACTCGCACACTCGGTATTCCCATGACGGCCGTCCGTCCTTCTCACCCATGGCCAACGAGCGCTGGCATGCCTCGCAGGGATACCAGGCGGCCTTTATCACAGACCATAATCAAGTCGCAGGGGCTGAAACAGCCAAAGCCGACAGCCGGACCCTTTGGCTGATGACCGGTTACCGTTCGCTACAGGGAGAAGAAATCAGCCTGGCAAAGACCCACCTCGTTGTCCTGGGGAATATAGAACGAATCAACAATACTCCTTTTGATTCAGACCCTGCGAAAATACCGCTTTTTATCGCTTTTGCGCATCAACAGGGTCTCCCGGTGATCGCCTCTCTTCCTGAATACTGGCAGAATCACTGGGGATCAGGGATGCAGGATTTCGTCCGATGGGGGATTGACGGTTTTGAAATCGTCAACAGCACGCCCAAAGCGCTTGATTTTCCAATTCAAAAGAGACTTCAAGTTGTTTCTCTATGCAAGAAGGAAAACCTTTTCATGACAGGCATTTCCGATAATCATGGTTACGGATATGCCACCGCGGCTTGGAACGCGATGACCCTTCCGGAGTGGTCTGCCCTGGACCCGGACCAACTGGAAACAGCTATACTTGATCATCTTCGGGTAGAACGGTTTACGGCGGTCACGGTTTTGGAACACCCCGTTTTCCTGTCTCGCAACCCGTTGGAATTGACCATCAGCCCATTCGGGCATCTTTACTATTACTGGCGTTCTTTAACCCCATGGCAGGCGCTCAGTTGGGTCATTTGGATCGGAGTATTATCTGTTGCGTTAAAACGGTATGTTCGAAAAAATTAAAAGGCTTCTTTTTGGAAGACGAAAAAACCCGCTGGATCCCCGCGTTTTCCATCATCTTTCACTGATCGCATTCTTCGCCTGGATCGGCCTCGGCGCCGATGGATTAAGCTCCTCCTGCTACGGTCCGGAAGAAGCCTTCCTCAGCCTGGGAGCCCATCAACACCTGGCCCTGCCCCTGGCCTTGATGGTGATGGTTACGGTCTTCATTCTCTCGGCCAGCTACTCGCAAATCATCGAGCACTTCCCATCCGGCGGCGGCGGTTATCTTGTCGCGAGCAAACTCATCAGTCCGGGTACGGGGGTGGTGTCCGGCTGCGCCCTTCTCGTGGACTATATCCTGACGATTGCCATGTCGATCGCCTCGGCGATGGATGCCATCTTCAGTTTCCTGCCTCACTCTTTTCTGGCTTATAAGTTTGTTGCCACGCTTTGCTGTTTGTCGCTCCTCATCCTGTTGAATCTCCGAGGCGTCAAAGAATCCGTGCTTGTTTTGACACCCATTTTTATCGCATTTGTCGCGACCCACCTCGTGGTCGTCTTTTTCGGCATTTTCACCCACGGCTCAGAGTTGCCGACGATGGTCGTCGACACCGTCCGCGAAACGCGCTCCGGCATCCAGTCGATTGGTTTCTGGGCCATGGCGATGGTTCTTTTCCGTGCCTTTTCTCTCGGAGGCGGAACTTTCACCGGAATCGAGGCCGTCAGCAACGGCGTCCAAATTCTGCGCGAACCGCGCGTGAAGACCGCGAAGAAGACGATGCTTTACATGGCGGTTTCATTGTCCTTCACCGCCGGGGGGCTTCTCATCAGCTATTTACTTTTTCACGTTCAGCCGGCCCCCGGACAAACGCTGAACGCGGTTCTCATTTCAAACCTTGCTTCCCAATGGCGTTTTGGGCACGCCTTTATTCTGCTGACCCTCTTGGCGGAAGGAGCCCTTCTGGTGGTGGCCGCACAAACAGGCTTTGTGGATGGCCCCCGGGTCATGGCGAACATGGCACTGGACCGCTGGCTGCCCCGCCGCTTCACAAACCTGAGTGAACGCCTCGTGATGAAAGACGGGGTTCTTCTCATGGGAATCGCCGCCATGCTGATGCTGTTTTACACCCATGCATCGGTCCATATTCTGGTCGTCATGTACAGCATCAATGTCTTTTTAACGTTCACCCTCTCTCAATTCGGCATGGTGAAACATTGGACACGGGACCGGGGGACGGGTTGGCTACATGGCTTTTTGATTAATGCCGTCGGGATGCTCGTGACATCCGGAATTCTGGTCATGACGATTGTGTTGAAATTCGGGCAAGGGGGATGGGTGACCCTGCTTGTGACCGGCTGTCTCATCGCGGTTTGCTGGATCATCCGAGCCCACTATGTCAAAACCCTGCAGGCCTTGCGAGGCCTCAACCAGGTTCTCGGGGATTTGCCCCTGGAAGACCAGGGAACGCCTCCGGCCAAACAAGCCGACGGTCCGACGGCTGTTCTGATGGTCAGCGGCTACAACGGGATTGGAATCCATTCGATTCTGGCCATTCAGCGCTTTTTCCCTGGGCATTTCAAGAACTTTGTCTTTCTGAGCGCCGGGATCATCGACAGCGGGCGATTCAAGGGGGCCTCTGAGATTGATGCGCTTAAGCGATCCGTTGACCAGGACCTCGAGAAGTATGTGAAACTGGCGAACCGTTTTGGTTTTTACGCGGAAGCGCGGGCCGCTCTTGGAACGGACGTTATCGAGGAACTCGAAGTGCTCTGCAGCCAGGTCCGGCAGGAATGGACTAAGAAAGTCTTCTTTATGGGCCAACTGACTTTCCAGGGGGAAACCTTCTGGACGCGCCTGCTGCACAACCAGACCGCCTTCGCCCTCCAGCGCCGGCTGCTGTTTAACGGATACGAAGCGGTCATTTTGCCGATCCGCCTCCGACTGACCGGTTCCTAGATCTGAAAATTGGTATCATCAAAAGAGTCCGATTCTTTTTGCAATCACGTTCATAATAAGGAGATTCTGATGGCTGAAATCCAACTCTCTGACGCGACTTTCGATGCGGAAGTCGTTCAATCCGACAAACCGGTACTCGTCGACTTCTGGGCCCCGTGGTGCGGGCCCTGCCGCATGCTGTCGCCTGTTGTGGATGAACTGGCGAAAGAGTATGAGGGGAAAATAAAAGTGGCCAAGCTCAACACCGATGACCACGCCCAGGCCGCCACGCGTTACCGGATCTCGGCCCTTCCAACGCTTTTGTTCTTTAAAGGCGGAAAGGTCCAGGATCAGCTGGTCGGCGTACACCCAAAACCCGAAATTAAAAAACATCTGGACACGCTTCTCGGCTAGCATGCGACGTTTTCTCAGCCTGGTCATTCTTGGACTGAACCTTGCGGCTTGCAGCGGCTCGCGCGCGGATTTATCCCAGGCGCCCTCCTTTGAGCTGCAGGATTTATCCGGGAAGAACGTGAGCCTCGCTGATTTCAAAGGTCATCCGGTCCTTCTGGATTTCTGGGCGACCTGGTGCGGCCCCTGTCGCATCTCCACGCCGGCCGTTCAGGCGTTTTACAACCGTCACAAGCAGGAAGGCCTGGTGGTTCTGGGCTTGAACATGGATGACGATCGCCAGGCTGTTTTTCCATTTGTGCAGCAGTTTCAATTGACCTACCCGATCCTGCATGCCGGCGAGAGCTCCGTGGGAAGCGACTATGGCGTCGGAGCGCTCCCCACGTTCGTTTTCGTCGATCCGCAAGGACGGCTGGTTACGAAGTACGACGGGTTTTCGACGGACATGCCGAACACCTGGGAAGCGGAGTTGCGTCAACTGCTGAATCAGTCCCATTAATCCATTTGTGACTCATGCCCAATCTGTATCTCATTGATGCGCACGCTTACCTGCACCGGGCGTTTCACGCGCTCCCGCCTTTAACCAACTCCCGCGGCGAACCCGTCAACGCTGTCTACGGCTTCATGCGGATGATGCAGAAAATCATCCGGAAGTATCAGCCGGATTATCTGGCCGTTTGTTTTGACTGCGCCGCACCCACCTTCCGTCACGAGGCCTTCGCCGGATACAAAGCCACGCGCAAACCGACCGACGAAACGCTGGTCAGCCAGTTTCCACTGGCCCGGGAAGCCGCCGGCGCTTTGGGACTTGCCCTTTTTGAAAAAGAAGGTTTTGAGGCGGATGACCTCATCGCTCATTTGACCCGGGAAGGGCGCAAGAACGGGTGGAGCGTGACCATTGTTTCCGGAGATAAGGATGCGATGCAGTTGGTGGGTGAAGGCGTGTGCATTCTGAACGAAGCGAAGGACATCGTCGTGGATGTGGCCAAGGTCCAGGAGCGCTACGGTGTCCCGCCGGAGAAAATCCCGGATGTTTTTGCGCTCATGGGGGATGCCAGCGACAACGTGCCCGGCGTTCCCGGCATCGGCGAAAAGACAGCGATTAAACTCATCCAGGAACACGGAAGCCTGGAGTCCCTGCTGAAAGCCGCTCCCTTATTAAAGGGCAAAGTCGGCGCTTTGCTTCAGGAACATGCCGAAGCCGCCCGCCAAAGCCGCGCTCTGGTCACGCTCGAAGGAAACGTTCCGATCGAGATCAACTGGGAGTGTTGTGCGGTGCGTCCTCCAAAGAGCGACGTTCTGACTCCCTTTTTGCAGCGGATGGAATTCTTCGCTTTGATAAAGGATTGGCTGCCGGTCTCCCAAGCAGAGATCCATACCGCTGATCGCGACTATGTCACGCTCTTTTCCGAAAAGGAGCTGTCGCAATGGATCCAGAAGGCCTCTGCCGCGGAGCGACTGGCGGTAGACGTGGAAACGGACGGATTGGATCCGCTTCATTGCCATCTCGTCGGGATCTCGATGTCTTACCAGCCCGGAAGCGCCTGTTATATTCCCGTCGGGCACCAGCTCCTGGGAGGTCCTGCTCAACTCCCTCTGAAAATCATTCAGAACCATCTTGCCCCCGTGCTTCAGAGGGGAAAACCACGGCTCTACGGCCATAACCTCAAATTTGACGCGCTGATTCTCAAACGCCATGGCCTGCCGCTTGGCACCCTGGCGTGCGATACCATGGTGGTTTCCTATGTCCTGAACCCCTCGCGCACGAGTCATGGCCTGAAGGATCTGGTCTTGGAATGGGTCGGAGAACCGATGACCTCGATCGAGCAGTTGATCGGCAAAGGCGCCAAACAAATCACCATGGATGCTGTTCCCGTCGAACAGGCCGCTCCTTATGCCTGCGCCGACGCTGACATGACGCTGCGCCTGGCCGATAAACTGGAACCGTTGCTGAAAGAAAAACAGCTCGAAAAACTCTTCTACGAAATGGAAATGCCGCTCGTTCAGATCCTGGCTGACATGGAAGAAGAGGGGATCCGCGTCAACAGGACCTATCTGCAGCAGTTGGGGACAGAGATTCATTCCCGAAGCCAGACGCTGGAGAAACAGATTCACGAGCAGGCCGGCGGCACTTTCAATATCAACTCCACGAAGCAGCTGGCAACTGTCCTGTTTGAAAAACTCCAGCTGCCGGTGATCCGCCGGACGAAAACGGGTTTTTCAACGGACGAAGAGGTTCTTCAGAAACTATCGCCGCTGCATCCTCTGCCGAAAACATTGATCGAGTATCGGGAACTTCAGAAACTGCATTCGACGTATATCGAGGGCCTGCAGGCCGCCCTGTCGGGTCCGGAAGAACGCATTCATACCAGCTTTAATCAAACCGTCACCGCCACCGGTCGTTTATCTTCGAGCAATCCAAACCTCCAGAATATCCCGATCCGGACGGAACTGGGCCGAAAGATCCGGAAGGCCTTCGTACCGGAACCCGGCTTCCTTCTTCTTTCGGCGGATTACTCCCAGATTGACCTGCGAATGCTGGCGCACATTTCCGGAGACGAAACCTTGTGCCGGGCCTTCCAGAACAACGAGGACATTCATTCGACGACCGCTGCGGAGATTTTTGGCGTTCCTCCCAATCAGGTCACCCCGGATCTCCGGCGGGCCGCCAAAACAATCAACTTTGGCATCGTCTATGGCATCTCGGCTTATGGCCTTTCCCAGCAACTGGAAATCACCCCGGCTGAGGCCCAGACCCATATCGACCGCTATTTTGAGCGCTACCCCGGCGTCCGCGCCTGGATTGATCAAACCATTGAAGAAGCGCGCCGGACCGGCTATGTCCGAACACTCCTGGGGCGGATCCGCTACCTGCCTGACATTTTGTCCAAGAACAACGCGATCCGAGGATTTGCAGAAAGGACCGCCATGAACACCCCGATTCAAGGGACCAGCGCGGACGTCATCAAACTCGCGATGATCCGCTTGGCCGAAGCCCACACGCGGAAGGAGTGGGCCGGGCGCATGCTCGTCCAGGTGCACGACGAACTCCTTTTTGAGATCCGGCCAGACGAACTGGCGGACGCCCAGCGGAAAATTCGCTACTTGATGGAAAACGCCATGTCCTTGAAGATCCCGGTGATCGTCGATCTGAAAGTCGGCCCGAGTTGGGCGGAACTGACACCCGTTCAGAAAGAACCGTAATGACTTTTGAAGACCTGCATCGACCGCTGGAAGCCCATGGATTCCGCGGAGCCACCCGCTGGATTATCCTGATTTCCGGCGCGATGCTGATCCTTCAGCAGATCTGGGGAGAACCGTTGGTCTTCGCACTGGGTCTCACACCGGCTCTGGTGCTCCAACACCATTACTGGTGGCAGCCTTTAACTTATCTTTTCCTTCACGGCGGCCTTTTTCATTGGCTTTTCAACATGTTCGTATTCTGGATGTTTGGACGGGAACTGGAAACCCGGTGGGGAACCGTCGAATTCGTTAAGTTCTTTCTGATCACCGGTCTGGGGGCGGCTCTCTGTGTGCTGGCGATTACACCCCATTCGACCATTCCGACCATCGGATCCTCGGGCTCGGTTTTCGGTTTACTGGTGGCCTTTGCGATGCTTTTTCCAGAAGCCACCATGTATCTCTATTTCCTGATCCCGGTCAAAGCGTGGCAGGCGGTTGCTCTTTTCGCTTTCATCGAATTCTTTGCGGCCCTGCAGGGCGGCGGCTCAGGCATCTCCCGCTTTGCGCACCTCGGCGGGATGCTGACCGGTTATCTCTACTTACGCTTTGGACGGGGCCTTTCCCGCTGGCTCACCGCTCCCTGGCGAACCATTCGAGTTCCGTTTCAAAAACCTGGGCGCCGGCCGGCACGGCGTTCATCCGTCAAATTCCACGAGGTGACGGATGATCTCGTCCATGAAGTTGACCGGATCCTCGACAAGATCCTGAAGCAGGGCGTTGACAGTCTGACCAAGGAAGAACAGAAGATCATGGATCAATACTCCCGGCTGAAACGTTAATGGGGTATGTCGCCCAAATCCTATGCGTCATTCCCCGCGGCCACTGGCGGGGAATCTATCGACGGTAAATGGCTGCATAGATCCCCTGCCAGCAACCGCAGGGGATGACGATGCGATTATTGGAAACAGCACACGAATGACTCACAAGAAACGACTAATCCTGGGCATCACCGGCGGCATCGCCAGCGGCAAAAGCTCCGTCATGGCTCTGCTGTCCAAACGAGGAATACCCGTCATTTGTTCGGATGATCTGGCCCACCGGTGCATCCGGAAAGGCCACCCCGCCTACAAGAAAATTGTGCGCCGCTTCGGCCGGTCGATCCTGGGTTCGGATGGGGAAATCAATCGCCGAACCCTTGGAAAGCAAGTCTTTGCACATCCACATTTGAGGAAACAGCTGGAGCAGATCGTCCATCCTTATGTTATCAGGGCTTTGAAGCGCTTCGCAAAACAGCATACCGG